>NZ_JASJXN010000079.1:0-7110 GCF_035018705.1 Undibacterium sp. RTI2.2
CAAAGCAAAGGAACGCGTCGCGTCCCGCGCTCTGCCTCCCCGGCCTGAACGCCAAGGTTTCACGCGCTTTATGATGAATTTAGTGAGTGAGACACAACCTTAGAAACACCGCTAAGTATTAAAGTTTGGGACTCCGTAAAAACATAGGCTGCAAATGTATTTGCAAGAATAGTTTGATAAGTTGGCGTAGATTTGCCTTTGCGGAATAATTTGACGCTAACAAAGCCGTGTTCAAACGCAATATGAGTGATGATTGCTTTTGAAAACGATTTAAAATCGCCAGTTCGGCAGGTAATTTCGTAATGTTGACCAGGCCTTAAATTATGTTTACGAATAATAGCTTTGCAGTCATTAGTTTGCTGCGTCAGCAATAAAGACGAACAACATTGGTTAATTTCGTACTGAACCATTTCTGTTAGAACCATCGCTGAAGAGGGATATAGTCCGTATGAACTAAAACGGCCTCCCTCTGCAATCTCGCCGCTACCGTCTGATACGATTGTTTGGAATGTATTGCTACTGGGGGTTTGATCTTCAAGTTGAGGAAATTTTCTTTCAACTATGACATAGCTTCCGCGAGGTGAGTTTTTGACTAATGCTTCAAGTCGCGTAAATAATTCTCTGTCACGCTTAGCACGATCCGGAACATTGGTACTGATCACAACGTGTTCAACTAAGATTCCAATGCAACCGAAACCAATAGTTTCAAACACATATTTTAAAATCGCTTCTTCGTTGAAACCTAGGGATAATGCATGCTTGCATGCGGTGAGTAAGGCAGTTTGATTTTGATTCATGGCTCTTCCAATAAGTTATGAGCCACACCCAATGGGCTTTTGGCCCCGAGGGATTTTTCAATTGCAATTACTTGATTACTCAACTAAGCCTTGTGAAGACAGTTTTAAATCAGCTGAGATACGTAATTCCACTTTGAATCGAATTTGTTCTACATTGACATCCCACTGATCATGCAAAAAGAAATACTTTTCTTTGTAATGAATGTGGATAATTGTGATGTTCCCGGCGATATGTTCACTTGACACAAAAAAGTGAAATCCGTTTGTATTAAAGTGTCGCTGGGGTGAAGTTTCTGCAAATGCTGCTTGAAATGTTTTTTCTGAACTGTGATTAGCCATAGGACTAATCATCAACTGTTCTAGATAATTGATCCAGTCGGTTTGCTTCATTATTTCCAAATCTGGATAGGAAACACTCAGTTGGTTAGGGCTTTGTTTGGTCTTCTTGGACAAGCCGTTCGTATCAACCTCATCAATAATGAGGCGACGAGATCGGCTAACAAAAAGGGTAGGATTTTGCTTCATAAAATTCTCCAAATGATGAACCACACCTACTGGTGTGGAAAAGTAGGTGTATAAAATTAATGGCTATAATTTGGGGAAGGTAAATCCCCTGGACGATGTCAGTTTCCTGACGATGAATCGAATGGCGAAAAGCGGATGATTTTCGTTATTCGACTCGATTTGACAATACTAAATTTCCAGTAAGCTGAAGTTGTACTAATAAACGGAGAAAAGAAATGGAACTTATAAACGGAATCGTTAAGTTTGACGAAAACGAAAAAGATATTTGGGAATCGCTGCTGGAAAGAAAAATCGATGCAATTCCTCCACACTTGCTGCGCGAGTTAGGCGAGGCAAGAGTGAAAGAATTGACCGAACAAGGAAATCATATTTGGGCAAGAATGGCCGCCCAACATGTGGCTGATATTCCTGTTGTGTTGCACTAACCACAGATTTTGTTTATCTCAGCTGTGCGCAGTGTTGTTCTAGCGATTTGCATCACTTGAACTAAATTACTTGAGATAAATGAATCAATGGTTACGCCGGCAGAAGCTAGTTGATATAGTTCGTTCAGAACATCTTGAGCGTACTTTGAATTGGAAGCACGCTTAGCAATAAATTCCCAAAACTCAGGGCGAAACAGTTCCGGAGTTGTGGTGAAAGCTTTTGCAGTTTGTTCAATTTTGTCGAGAACAGAATTGGTATGAGCTGCAGCTGAAAATGTAACCTTCATGATGAACCTCTAAAAAAATTGAGGTCACCAAACCCATCGGGATTGATAACCCCAATGGTTGGATGAAAAGACCGAAGTCTTTTGACGATGCTAGTTGCCTAGCTAGAAAAGCGAAAATATATTGACTCGATTAAGATTATGCAGCAAATATTTTATCGGTGCAAGAATCGTTAAGAAGTTATTTGCGTTTTCTTGACAAATAGAGGCATCGGGTAGGATAAATATATCGAAGAATTTAGGAGAACATTATGTCATCCGATGTTGAATCAGTACCAGCGTCTACACCAACTTACTACAAGCGACCTGCGCAGTTTTATTGTGTATGTCTCGCCTACCAGTTTATGCTTTGGTTTAATACATCTAGCGCTGCCCTCAATAAACCGGGCCTTTTAGTGGCGATGATATTGACGCTTCTCCATGTCTATATCGGTTTCATCATGCCCAAAAATAAAGTAACAATCCTGTATTGGATGTCTTGTATTTTATGGTTTATTAGCATAATCACCTGTATCGGGGCATACGCATTTCCTGCGCCTGAATTTCTCATTTTTGCCGGAGTAGCATTAATGATGATGTACGAAGGCTATGCCAAAGAGTTAAACGATAATGGCTGTACGACGCTGAGACAAAACTTTTTCCCACGAATATTTGTTAGAGGGAAAATTAAGACGCGTCAGCAATCTGATTACTCAAATGGCCCTTCTAACCGTTCCAACATTACTGCAGCAGTGCGTCCGGTGCGTGGCTTCGATAGCATCATTGGCATGGATCAAGAAAAGAAACGCATCAAAGACGCATCTTTGGAGATCATTCGTGCTCATAAGAACCGTGCTGCGGCGAGAAATGGCATCTTATTGACAGGTGAACCTGGTAATGGAAAAACAGCATTAGCAAAGGCTCTCGCGGGAGAGCTGAAACTCCCTTTTGTTGAACTGACGAACGGGCTTGTTGCCAGTCCATGGGTCAATGAAACAACCGTCAATTTAATGAAATCTATCCAAGAAGCGAAGTCCCGAGCCCCTTGTGTTTTACTGATTGACGAAATCGATTCTTTTCTGGGCGATCGCGGTGCTAATAAAGGATCAAATTCCGAAGACGGCAAGATTGTGAATACTTTATTGACAGAATTAGTGAATCTCCGATCGTTCGGTGTCGTAATAGTTGCGGCAACGAATCATGTCGCAAAATTGGACGGTGCAGGAATACGCGAGGGACGATTCGATTTTAAGATTGAAGTAGTTCCACCGAACGAACAGTCGAGAGAGTTGATTTTGCTCAGCGAGTTAATCAAGTTCATCGATTCTTCCAAGATTCAGTTAGGTGCAGTTGAGACTGCGGCGAAACGTTGGGATGGGTTTTCTGTTGTTCGTATCTTGTCAGTGGCGAAGGAAATGGCATCGATTCATAAATCAACGCCCTACTCCAAAATTACCTCTGACGATATTTTTAGCGCTTTACGAAAAATCCAAGGTACTCAAGGACTTCCTGTCGATAATGCGAAAGGCATTGATCAGATGCTGTTGCCGGACGGCTTAAAGGATGATTTGCGCTCGATTGTCTATCGTATGAAGAATATTCAACATATCGAAGAATCTGGCGGTTCTTTGCCAACGGGATTGGTATTTTATGGTTCTGAACCAGGTACGGGAAAAACGGAATGTGCACGATCTTTGGCAAAGGATTCCGGATGGGCATTTCTGGCAACCACGTCGAATGATTTGATTGCTGACACGGGACTCATTGATAAACTATATAAAGAAGCATTGAACATCAGACCCTGCATTATTTTTATTGACGAAGCCAATGACGTCTTGCGTGATCGCGCCTACTCAAATAACTCTGCGGTAACGAATAAGTTACTGACGGTAATGGATGGTGTGTCTAACGAAAAACGGGATATCCTCTTTGTTGCAGCGACCAATTACATTGAACATATCGACCAGGCCGTTTTGCGTGGTGGCCGTATATCAGAGAAGTATTTCTTTGATGTGCCCGAGACGTCAATGCAGGTTACATTCATCCAAAATTTGATGAACAAATCCAAAACTAAATTTAGCGCAGAGGTATCACCCGAACGGATTGTCTATTTGCTAGATCACAGTAATGTCAAAGGGACCGTAGCAAATATGTGTACCGTGATTCAAGATGCAGTGAACGCGAAACTATATCGTGGAGAGGGAACCACGGTTGAGGTTGACGACATTAACAAAGCGATTGCGAGACAAACGCTGAAATAAAAAAAGGGGGCAATTAAGCCCCCTTTCCATTAATTCTAACCACAACTTCCAATAAAATTACAATTTGCGCAACGGTCACATCCGTCTACCTTTTGAACTGCGTAGGCGGAGCATTCACCGCATTTCTTACCGACAGCTTGATAAAAATTGCCTGGTGCCTCAGCAGCAATTTGTTCTGCATCATCAAATTCAAGATCATTTTCCAGAAATTTTGACGATAAAGTATTCACAGGTATTTGACCACCTGATGCATCCAAAAAGCCACGCTTAATCAAGATACGCTGTAACGCGTAGCCGATGGCAGCAACTTCTGATTCATGATGCAATGGAATAATTTGGCCAGCTTCTTTTTCAATGGAGCCACAACGAACGGTGCCTTTATCCCAAACAACTTCCCGCATGTCTTCGAGAGCGTTTGCAATTGAACCTCCAGATCTTGCTGCCATGGATAACAGTCGCATGCTGGCCGTAATCCATTGTTGCCCATCATTTTTCTGACCCGCTGGCATAAAAAACTCGAACGGACGTTCAATCCTCACCTGCTTACCGTTCAATACACCATCGACAGGAATAAAGCTGACCGTCAAATACACCGTCTTCTTTCCTTCAAAAGTGGAATACTGTACTTTTGATGTGACAGATTGTAAGTCGCCCAAAGGACGGCCTTCAAACTGTTTTTTAAGCGGGTCAATATCATACGATAGAGGCTTATCTTCAAACTCTGTACTAGCTTCCACAGGAGGCGGTGCAGATACGGATAGAACGCTGCCTAAGACACTATTAGGTCGATAGGTAGCCAAACCCTTCAGACCGGCTTTCCAAGCCTCAGTATAGAGGTTAACAAAATCCTCGTAGGGATAGTCAGCAGGTACGTTGACGGTTTTAGAGATAGCGGAATCAATGAAAGGTTGAACCACACTAAGCATTTCCATATGATCAAACGCGGACATGTTGAGTGCTGTCACAAACTGCTTTGGTAATTTTGCATCATCAGACACATCATTGCCTAAATGACGATACAATCGCCATGCATGATCTGCAACTTCATAAATTTGATGAGTTTCGTCGGCCATGCGTTTTTTACGGTTATACACCCATGAAAACGCAGGTTCAATTCCATTGGAAATATTGTCTGCAAGCCCAAGCGAGATCGTGCCGGTCGGTGCAATGGAAAGCAAATGCGAATTGCGAATACCGTAGGTACGAATGTCATTTTTTATATCCGCCGGCAAGCGTTGAACAAACTCTCCAGCAAGATACTTATCGGCATCAAAAAGAATAAAAGGTCCCTTCTCTTTGGCCAATTCTATTGACGCACGATAGGCAGCATCGCGCATGGCTTTACTAACTTGGGCTGCAAACTCTCTGCCTTCGTTCGAGTCGTAACGGATACCCATCATGACCAGAGCGCTACCAAGACCCATAAATCCAAGACCAACGCGGCGCTTATTCATCGCCTCTTGCTTTTGTTGCGGTAACGGCCATGCTGTGCAATCCAACACATTATCAAGCATACGAATTGCCGTAGTAACCACTTGAATGAATTGTTTAAAATCAAATTTGACATTGAACTCAAACGGATTGACAACGAACTTGGTCAGATTCATGGATCCAAGACAGCAACAGCCGTAATCGGGTAATCCTTGTTCAGCACATGGATTGGTCGCTTCAATAGTCTCGCAGTAATAGAGATTATTTTGCTTGTTCATTTGAGACAAAAATATGACACCAGGCTCTGCGGCGGCATAGGTATTTTGCATGACCTTTTCCCAAAGATCGCGTGCTTTGATGGTTTTGTGTACCCATTTTCCATCGTCGCGCAAACGTACACCTTGATTGTCATCGACTTGGCATGGTTCGCTGTCGTGAACTAATTCAACAGTATCGTTATTGCCAACAGCGTGCATGAACTCATCTGTTACGCCAATGGAGATATTGAAATTAGTGAGATCACCTTTTGATTTCGCCGAAATGAAATCTTCAATGTCAGGATGATCCCAACGAAGAATTCCCATTTGTGCTCCTCGACGCGCGCCGGCTGATTCTACTGTCGCGCAGGATGCATTAAAAACTTGCATAAAGGAGATTGGGCCGGACGCCCGAGAATTCGTGCCTTTAACCTTCGAATTTTTTGGACGAATGGATGAGAAATCGTAACCCACACCGCCACCTCGACGCATTGTTTCTGCAGCTTCTTCCAGCGCTCTGTAAATACCTGGCTTTCCATTGCCAAAGCTAGAAACGGAATCACCTACGGGTTGTACAAAGCAATTAATGAGCGTCGCACTTAAATCCATACCCGCCATTGAGTTGATACGGCCGGCTGGAACAAAGCCATTAAGCTGCGCGTCTAAAAACAATTGCTGATAGTTGGCTTGGTTATCTTCACCTTTGGAAAGAGCTGAAGCGACACGGGTCTGGACGTCTAGAATAGTTTGTTCGTCACCCTTTGCATATTTTTCTTTCAAAACATCGAGAGAAATTTCTTGGGGTGGCATTGTGCTTGTTGAAGCGAAATTATTATCACGAGCATTCATGATTAGGTCCTATTAAAAAGTAGTTTAGTAGTGTTTTTGAAAACGGTTCACATTGAATTTACATCTTGATGAGACTAGCAATAAAGGAAGTCGAGATGAATCCTCATACCAAAAAAAGCCTTTTATTCCGGGCGGAAAAAAGGCGCAATGTGGTTAAGCATTTTTATGAAAAACGTTGAGTGAATAGCTAACAAAAGGTTAGCTTTTTGTATTAGCAAACGGTGCTGTTGACGCGCATCCAAAATTGACCAGGTAAACGCAGTTTTACGCAACGAATATTGACCAGGGAAATTAACCTATCC
>NZ_JASJXN010000080.1:0-6612 GCF_035018705.1 Undibacterium sp. RTI2.2
TCTTTAAATTTATCCTGTTGCTATTGTCTCATTTGAGGTAAACACTCTGCTTGGCTTTTTATCGTGCAAAGATCTCATTTTATTAAAAAGATAATTTTTTTAAGCGGATTTACGGAACGACTGATTTGCTATTTAGATAAATCTACGGCCAAACCGAGCGCTAGTTCTTTTGAAGCTAGCGCTCTTGTTGATCAGTTTTTGGTGCAAGATTTTTCTGGTGAGGTTCAGAAAATTGCTAAACCTGCCAGGTAAGCCCAAGCAGGCCAGCAAAGATTGCTTGAGGAAGTAGATTGATAGTTTTGAATAGCTTAGTCGGGTGAAGTGAGTTGGCTATCTTGCTATCTGGCAATGTGCGGATATATTTGGGGCTGTTTTGGAGGTGTACAACGCTTACCAGCCTTTACAACTACAAACTAACAGCCAATTCAGCACCCTCTTTAATCGCCCGCTTCGCGTCCAACTCTGATGCCAATGCCGCACCGCCAATTTTATGAAACCGCGGACTTTGGTCAGCAGGGTTCTCTGGCATCAGCTCAGTCAATGATTCTTGCCCCGCGCAGAGAATGACGTTATCGACCTCCAGTAAGCGTGCCTGACCGTTGACGGTGATGTGCAAGCCCTGATCGTCAATTTTTAGATACTCAACGCCCGCCAGCATTTCTACGCCGTTACGTTGTAAGGTAGCGCGATGTACCCAGCCTGAAGTTTTACCTAGGCCTGCGCCAACTTTGCTGGCTTTGCGTTGCAAGAGATAAAGCTGGCGATACGGATGGGCGGGTTCTGGGGTGATCAGACCGCCATTACTTTGTGCTTGTGGATCAACGCCCCATTCCGCAAACCAGTGTTGCAAGGTTACTGGCAAGTCGATTGCTGGGTCGTGCAATAAGTATTCGCCGACATCAAAGCCGATGCCGCCTGCGCCTATGATCGCAACGCGTTTGCCTACGGGTTTTTTGTGCAATAGCACGTCAATGTAGGATAAAACTTTGGGATGATCTACGCCCTCTAATTTAGGCGTGCGTGGCACTATGCCTGTGGCTACGATAATGTCATCAAAACTTTGTGATAACAATTGCTCGCGGCTGACGCGTTGGTTTAATTGGAGTTTGACACCTGTCGAGGCGATTTTCTTACCGAAGTACCGCAAAGTTTCTGCAAACTCTTCTTTACCCGGCACTTGCATGGCGATTTTAAATTGACCACCGATGCTGTCGCTACTGTCGAACAAGGTCACATCATGCCCACATTCTGCAGCGACAGTGGCGGCAGATAATCCTGCTGGGCCTGCACCGATGACGGCAACGCGTTTGCGCCTGGTGGTTTTGATATAGCGCAATTCGGTCTCATGTCCGGCTCGCGGATTGACCAGACAGGAGGCACGTTTGTTCGAAAAGGTATGGTCAAGACAGGCTTGATTGCAGGCGATGCAGGTATTGATGGTATCGGCGTGACCAGCGGCGGCTTTGTTGACAAATTGAGGATCGGCTAAAAACGGTCGTGCCATTGACACCATGTCCGCATCGCCGCGCGCAATAATCGCCTCGGCCTGGTCAGGCATGTTGATACGATTGGAGGCGACTACGGGAATCGACACCGCTTTTTTCAGGCGACCAGCGACGCTGGCGAATGCCGCGCGCGGTACCGAGGTGACGATGGTGGGCACGCGGGCTTCATGCCAGCCGATACCGGTGTTAAGAATATTGACGCCAGCTTGCTCTAGCGCCTGCGCTACTTCTACCACTTCATCCCAGCTATTACCGCCTTCGACCAGATCGAGTATGGAGTGGCGATACATGATAATGAAGTTGCTACCGACAGCAGCGCGTACGCGACGGACGATGTCGACTGGCAGACGCATGCGGTTTTCGATGCTGCCACCCCAGCGATCTTTGCGCAGATTAGTGCGGGCGCACAGAAATTGGTTGAGCAAATAGCCTTCGCTGCCCATAATTTCAACCCCGTCATAGCCGGATTTTTGTGCCAGTCGGGCGCAGCGTACATAAGCTCGTATGGTACTTTCGATGCCGCTCTCGGTCAGCGCTTTGGGCTTAAACAGGGAGATTGGCGATTTTTTCGCCGAGGCGGAAACGACGAAGGGTTGGTAACCGTAGCGACCAGAGTGCAGGATTTGCATCACAATTTTGCCACCTTCTTCATGCACGGCGCGGGTGACTTTTTTATGATTCCAGATATCGGCAACGCTATTCATGGTGCCGCCAAATGGCAACAACCAGCCACGCCGGTTGGGTGAGATGCCGCCAGTGACGATCAGACCTGCGCCACCACGCGCTCTTTCACGAAAATACTCTGCTAGTTTGTGATAATTATAAAAGCGGTCTTCCAAACCCGTATGCATAGAACCCATGATGGTACGGTTACGCAGAGTCGTGAAGCCGAGATCCAGCGGGGCGAGCAAGTGTGGATAATGTGGGTTTGGCATGGGACGCTTTACTAAAAGTGTTGGTGTTGCGCAAGAATACACAAATGCCGTTAGTAAGGGATAACTAAGAGATAGTTTGTGCACTCTAATAGTATGGCTTCTAAAAGCGGCACTCCTAAAAAATTGATACCGCACACTGCGCTGTTGTATTGCAGGCGTTAAGGCCGTATTTACTGCTTCTTGTAAGATGAAAGTTGGGCAGTATTCATATACTCCCCATAAAGATTGTTAAAATAGCGTTATTGTCCAGTAATTCTATGGGTAACTTAATATTACTAGGTGGGAGTATTTTTTTGTGGAGGAAAATAATGTTCTATATAAAAGCAAAACGCCACCCTAAGGTGGCGTTTTAACATCTGATCTGCTCAAAGTTTTCTAACGCTCTGGCGATATTTGCCAGAAGTAAAAACTGAGTTAAAGCAGATGTAAGCCTGAGTTAACACTTACATCAGCTTAACTTTGACTTATTCAGTAGTGCTAGTTTTAGCTTTTGCTGCTTTAGCTGTTTCTAATTTAGAGTCAGCTTGGTCTTTTGTAGCGCTTGCTGTTGCAGTTGTGCTTTTCGGCGCTACAAACCAGGCAAATTCTTGACCGCCAACTTGCTCGCCAGCTGCGCGGGCTTGTGCCAACTCAGCGACGACTTCAGCACGAGTTTTTGTGGATGTTGTTGCATCTGCAGCAAAAGCAGCGTTCGTTGTCAAAGCGATCAAGTTAACAGCGGCAAATATTTGTTTCGCATTCATGTTCATTCTCCAGTAATCAAATTAAGTAAGTGGTAACTCATCGTTAGACCAATCCTGGCTCGGCGTATGCTGGTGTCAATTTGCATGAGAAGTGAATTAAAACCTGCACCATTCACTTCCGATGCCGACTGCAACATGCCTTTGGATTTGGCTTCGATGCGCTATTTATGTTGCACTGCACACCGATGGAAAGAGTGTAGGCTTTCCGGATTGAACAAGAAAGGTGGTAATCAGGAATATACTATTGCGGAATACGAAACAATAAGGGACTTAAAAATGGACCGCTTGCAATCGATGCGTGTTTTTTCCAAGGTAGTCGAGCTAGGGAGCTTTGCCCGTGCCGCGTTATCCCTTGAGGTGTCAAACGCGGTAGTCACTCGCTATATGGCTGATTTAGAGACGCATCTTGGGACGCGCCTGCTTAATCGTACCACTCGCAAGCTGTCATTGACAGAGACAGGGCAAATCTACTTAGAGCGCGTGCGCCAGATTCTGGCCGATGTGGATGACGCCGATGCAGTTGCTTCTTTCTCTGCAAAAAAACCCAGCGGCACCTTGCGGATTTACTCGCATCCCGGTTTTGGTAAAACTCAGCTAGCGCCCTTATTACCTAGATTTGCCATAGAATTTCCAGATGTCGTATTAGATGTCAGGATTTCGGATCGGACTGTTGATCTGGTAGAAGAAGGGATTGATGTTGGGTTTTTTCTGAATTTGCAAAAAATAGATGCCAGCATGATCGCCCGTAAGCTCGCTACTTCCGAGGTCATGCTGTGCGCATCGCCTCAGTATTTAAAGCAATTCGGTGTGCCGAAAGATGCCGACGATGTATCTAACCATAAGTGCCTGAATTTTGGTTATGACTTCATGCGGGATAACTGGATGGTTCAAGGTCGGAAGGGTGCTTTGCCTGAGCCGAGACCCATTCCCATTCATAGCTGCGTGATTTCTAATAATGCCGATGTGTTGCGGGTTTGCGCCTTAGCTGGCATGGGTTTGGTATTGCGTCCTTCGTTCACTTTGGGTGACGATCTTACTAGCGGACGTTTGGTCAGGCTATTCCCTGAATATTCGTTGGGTGAAGTGTCGGTTTCGATGGTGTATCCAAGTCGTCGTTTGCTATCTGCAAAAGTCAGAAACTTTGTTAATTTTGTTTCCGACCAATTTCCACATCCTGAAAGCGATATGTGGCTGAATTAGTAAGTGTCTTTAGTTGGTCATACTGAACGGGCTAACTGCCTGAACGTGTCCGCGAAAATAACAGCGGTGAAGTAGCGAGAACGCTGCACCCGGATACTCTTCTTTAAAAACACAAAGATGATCGATGCTCAGAGGCGCATTAAATGCAAAGCATGCTTCAGCAGCATGCCGCAAAATTAACGCGGTTATGTAATCGATATGCGCCAGAGAATCGGTCAGTGTCATGTGGAAGCGATATTGCTCTTCGGTATAAGGATAAGCCCAACGTTTTAGCAACTCTTCTTGCCGCACCGTCAAATTTTGTTGGCGACGCTTTTGCCAGTCAGCATCAGTCATCGGCGCACGTAATGGATCAAAATACGCCACGCAGTCTTGGGCAAGCGCTGCAATTTCGCTATGGCCGGTGGTCGTCTGAAGTGCTAAAAAATCCCCCACCTTTTGTACACTTGGTGTGACGATATTCAGCGCTACAGCTTGCTGACAAAATTGGGTGACATGCTGCACCAAATTATCTTCACTTACGTCTTGTGCGAGACTGAATGGTGCTTTTAAGGTGGCATGAAATCCGTACCTGCGCGCATTTTGGGTTAGGTCTGCCAGTTGATTTGGTGTTATTCCAGCGATCAGATTTTGCGAGGGATGTTGATCAGACGACGGATCTCGCCCAAGCCAATGGCAACCAGCATGCCACCAAGGCGAATCAGCATCGGGCGCAAAGTAGAGAGCGTAACGTGTCATAGGTCTGTTGGGTTGAGCGCGTTTCGCCACATAGCGCATGCTATGCTTACGGACGCATCCAATAATCAAAATCGATATGATACACACCATACGCAACGCCAGAATCGTGACGACTGATTCTGAATTTATCGGTAGCTTTTGTTATGAAGATAAAAATACAGACAAAAATACAGACCAAATTATTACCGATGTGTACTCCGGCAATGCTGGATTGGCAGGGACTGATTGGGAGGGAGATTTTCTACTACCAGGTCTGATAGAAATCCACACTGACAACTTAGAAAAGCACTTAATGCCGCGCCCCAAGGTCAGTTGGCCGATCTTGCCCGCAATTGCTGCGCACGATGCGCAAATTGCCGCTTCTGGCATCACCACTGTGCTGGATGCAATTGCGATCGGCGATATCGATACCGATAGCCTGCGCATGCAGACATTACATGCCAGTATCCAGGGTTTGCAAACTGCCGCCAACGCCGGTATTTTGCGCGCAGATCATTTTTTACATTTACGTCTTGAGCTAGCCGAACCAAAGCTGATCGAGATGTTCACGCCATTCCTGCAAGATCATCGCTTAAAACTCGTCTCACTAATGGATCACACGCCCGGCCAAAGGCAGTGGACGAATTTGCAACATTATCGTACCTATGTAACAGGTAAGCGCGGTTGGACGAATGAAAAAGTGGACGGTATGTTGGCGCATTTACTAGAGCGCCAGCACACACACGCTGCGGCCAACCGGAGGGAAGTCGTTAGATTGTGCCGCGAGTTAGCAACGCCCATCCCTTTGGCCAGCCATGATGACACTACGCTAAATCATGTTAACCAAGGCGTGCTCGAAGGCGTCAGCATGTCAGAATTTCCCACCACCTTAGCCGCGGCACAAGCTGCTCGCGAGCATCAATTATCCATCATCATGGGTGCGCCCAACGTCGTCCGGGGTGGTTCTCATTCGGGCAATGTATCGGCCAAAGACTTAGCTAAAGTTGATCTGCTGGATGTTTTATCATCAGATTACGTTCCAGCCAGCTTACTACATGCTGCTTTTTTACTCCAAGAGTCGGGTGTATCTCTGCCAAAAGCAATTGCTACCGTAACAAGTAATCCAGCAAAAATCCTAGGTATGCATGACCGAGGGGAGATCACTAAAGGCTTCCGTGCCGATTTTATCCGGGTTCGGATAGTTGAGAATTTCCCAATAATTATAGGGGTATGGAAAACTGGGAGGCAAATCTGGTAAGTATTTAAATAACAATAAAAATGTTATTTAGAAACAAAAAATACACGTACTTACAAAAACTTACATTTATAAATTGCACCAATTTAGCCCAATTTACTGCATTAAATAACTGAAAGAAATTACTCTTGTGAAACACGAAATTTAATCGTACATATCGATCAAAAAAACAAATAGTGCATAAAAAACTAAAAAAGCAAATTTATAGAAAATAAAAAACTTATATTTTTATTTTTTTCTTATTTTTATTCATTTAT
>NZ_JASJXN010000081.1:0-6139 GCF_035018705.1 Undibacterium sp. RTI2.2
GGCCGCTCCTTTCTCATCTATTTTGCGCTTCTCGCAATAAAATTACTCTCCGGTGTTTCGTTTTGCAAGAACCTCAATAGATAAAACATTATTTGTGTCTGAGGAGTAGTTATCGCAGTCAATTGGCAGAGGCTAGCAGTAACGTTGTCGCAATCACTACACATTAGCGCATCGGCAGGCGATTTTTAGTTTGTGTCCAGCATTCACCTTTTTCCGCACCTCGGTCATTCTTGCGTTTGGCTTATTACTGGCTTCGGGAGGTATAACTACCATCTGTTGATTCAACCGTTCATAAAATTATTAATATAAAACTCAATGATTGGGTTGCTTTTGAAAAGAATAGGGCCGTATTAAAAGAGACCGTTGAACAGGTGCGGATGAAAACTGTCTATCTCTCTCAAGACAATCCCCACCACTCCGGCATCAATCGCCTAATCTCAGGCTCCGCAAACCGATCATCAATCAAATAAATCACTCCTTGATCCGTCGTAGTGCGGATGACGCGTCCTGCTGCCTGAACTACCTTTTGTATGCCGGGATAAAGATAGGTATAGTCATACCCTGAGCCGAATAACTGCTGCATACGTTGTTTAATCTGCTCATTGACCGGATTCATTTGGGGTAATCCCAATGTCGCAATAAAAGCACCAATCAAGCGCGTACCAGGCAAATCGATTCCCTCACCAAAGACGCCACCTAAGACGGCAAATCCTATCCCATTACTGGACTCGGTGAAGCTCTCTAAAAAATGTTTTCTGGCGCATTCATCCATACGCCTTGTTTGTGTCCATATCGTGATTGATGGAAAGCGTTCTTGGAACAAACGTGCAACTTGATCCATGTACTCAAAGCTACTGAAGAAGGCCAAATAATTGCCCGGTGCTTCTTCATATTGTTGCGCCATTAAGGTAGTCATTGGGATTAAAGAATGATCACGGTCTGTATAGCGGGTCGATATTGTTTCAATGATATTCACAGCTAACTGGTTAGCGCTAAAGGGGGATTCCACATCGACCCATGCAGTGCTTTCTGGCATACCCAGTAAATCACAGTAGTAATTCCAAGGACTTAAGGTGGCGGAGAATAAGGCACTGGTATGTGTTGCTTTAAACCGAGGTTTGAGAAACGGGGCTGGCACGATGTTTCTGATGCAAAGTATCGAGTCGCCGTTCGTCGCTGTCGCGTCAAATAGTGAGTGATCTCCAAAGCTCTCACCTAAGCGATTAAAGAGTAAAGCATCGAAATAAAACTGCTGCAGTTCTGGACTAATGGTAATTGGATTGTCAGCAAAGTACGCGCCTATCTCAGAACAAAGTGTGCCTAAGGCTTTACCGAATTTATCTGGCAGTTCGGCATAAACGACATAAGCTTGCTGTTGATCGTTGCAGCGCTGTTGTTGCTGCTGGCTCTCCTGCGCTTTTTCTAATACGAGCCATTGGCGATGAAGCCGGTCTAATGACTTTTTTAAGTTCGTCGGTGCCTGCTTACGTGCCACTTTAATCTGTCGATGACACAGTTCTGCTGTGTACATGGTACGCGCTCTGGAAACCATGTTGTGTGCCTCATCAACGAGAACACCAATCTTCCAGGCATGACTAACGGTCAGTCCATACAACATGGCATTCAAGTCAAAGTAGTAGTTATAGTCGCCGACAATCACATCACACCATTTCGCCATTTCTGTACTGAGGTAATATGGACAGACCTGATGGGCTAAGGCGATTGAACGTAAGTTCTCTTGATCCAGTATCGGCACTTGTAAGGCTGCCGCGCGTGCGGAAGGTAGGCGGTCATAGAACCCTTTTGCTAAAGGACATGAGTCTCCATGACAGGCATTTTCAGGGAACTCACAGCCATTGGTTTTAGCGACGAGTTCCAGGGATCGTAAAGTCGTGCGTGGCAGGTGTTCTTGCAGCGTCTGAATTGCATGCAACGCTAACTGGCGGCCTGACGTTTTTGCGGCGAGGAAGAAGATTTTATCGAGATGATGTTCGGCACTGGCTTTGAGAATAGGAAACAAGCTGCCTATCGTTTTACCGATACCGGTCGGTGCTTGTGCCAATAAGCAGCAGGTGCGGTTACTGGCTTTGTAGATGGCCTCCGCCAGCTCACGCTGTCCCGCTCTAAATTGCGGATGGGGGAAACGCATCGCTTTTAAGGCGCCATCACGTTGTTCCCGATGTGCCAGCTCTTGTCGAGCCCAAGTTAAAAACTGATCACAAAGGCCATCGAAGAAAGACGCTAACGCCTGTGCAGTGTAGGTTTCTGATAGGGCTGTTTCTTGTTGGGAATCGACGTTGTAGTAGATCAGTGCGACATTGAGCTTAGAGAGAGCCAGCTTTTGGCAAAGCAAATGAGCATACACTTTAGCTTGTGCCCAATGCAGTTGCCGGTGATTCTCCGGCATCGTAGTCAAGTTGCCGCGATAGGTCTTGATTTCTTCTAGCTGTTGATGTTCAGGATCATAGCCATCCGCTCGACCTTTAACCAGTAGCTCTAAATAGCGGCCTTCGAGCCGGACTTCACGCTGGTAGCTGGCTGCTCTGCGGGACGTGACTTGCGTATGACCTTCTATCCCTTCTTGCGCCGAGGGAGATGGCGTAAAACGAAGATCGAGGTCACCTTGTTTTGCAATAAATTCACACAGAGCACGCACGGCAACAGTGTAGAGTTTGAGACTCACTGAGTTTCCTCAAGCCATTCGAGATAGCACACTGAGATTGGCATCTGATGTAGGGTGCAGTAGTCGATCAGTCGTTGCTGATTGTCTTGCAGACGGTCACCAGGACCTTTGACTTCAATCATGTTGTAACGCTGATCTTTTGGCCAGAACTGGATCAAATCAGGAAAGCCATTTCGGTTCGCTTTGATGTCAGACAAGATACGATGAAACCAATGCCGTAGATGCTGGGCAGGAATACAGGTTAATGCAAGATTGAGCAAGTCTTCATCTAAGGCACCCCAAAAGACAAAAGGCGATTGGATACCTTGTTTAGCTTGGTAGGTTTGACGTATGGAGGTACGGTAGTCATCAGAGTCGAGTTGTGCAAGGCAAACAGCAAAGTCGCTCTGTCGTCGTTGATGGAAATCAGCACTGGTTAAATCGACTGGCCCGCGGTGAAAAGGATGGAAGAACGCACCCGGAATCGGCTTAAAAATAGCTGTCCAACATAGCAAGCCAAATAGCGAATTGATCAGCGTGTTCTCGACATAGTAGACCGGTGCCTCTTCTTGCATCAGATAGTCTTTGACGACGCCTTCGACGTAAAACGACGTGTCGGGATAAGGTAGTCGGAGGGTAATGATGTCAGCTTTAGACATCGTTGATGTCACTGGTTTCTGATAGCCTAGCTTACGATTCAGGCGTGGCGCACTCCGCTGTAGCTGCTGGAGTTCGGCATCACTCTCAGGCGTGATAAGGGCCTCGTTGAGTAGTTGTAATGCAGCGGTGCTTTGCCCGGTCTTTTCTAATACGCGGATGGTACGCAGCCTGGCTCCTGGATAACGACTCATCTCATAAACCGCTAATGCTTGATCCCAGTCTTTTTGCTTTTCTGCTTGTTGTCCCAGCTGGAACAGGAGCTTATCGCGCCGTCGATTGATCCAGTCATTCTCGCTGGTGGTCTTTGCTAACTCACCGAGTACCAGTGCAATAGGTTCTTCCGCATGAAACAAGTCGCGACAGGCTTGCAGGGCAATGTAATCCTCGATATCACGACGCGTTTGAAATCCTCGCGACGCCATTGAGAATGGGATTGCCTCATAGCGATAAATACCGAGATCAGATAAGACGAATTCTGACCAGTCTTGCTGCCAATTACCAAAGAAGATCAGGCGCAAGCGGTCACAGAGGGCTTTGTTCTGGATATGCACTACTGATTCTTTTGAGGACGGATGCCAGGCTGAGAATACCTTTGCTTGGGTGCTGACACTCGGAAGATAGCCGCGAAGATAGTCTAGTTGTTCTGCCTTGCGGAGTTGTTTAGATGGTCCGATGAGTGAGAATAAAGCGACAATTTCTGGCTTTTGTAGAAGCTCAAAAAGCTGGTCTAACGTCAATATCGGATCAGGGTTAATCCATCCTACTTTAATCAAAGGCAACATCGCTTGATGTGTGTCACCTATCTCAAGATAGCTCAGTTTGCTTTGACGGAAATAGTCGCCTTTACGCATGACCGTGCGGACAAATAAGGCTTGTGAGGCTTGTGGCAAGTTACCGAAATCTGCAATGAAAGTGCGCTCTTCAGGAATTAACACATCATCGTATCGTTCACTGACCCAATCCAGTACTAGTTGGAAGTTACACAGGTAGTACAGCGGGTTTGGTAAGACTTGCTTCATTGCGGGATGTAGAGATTTTTAACTGTATATGCATACAGTTTATCTGTTTACCTTGGAGTTTGATAGTGACTGTTTTATGCGGGAGGCTCCTCTTATTCTTAATGTGTGTTTGAATCAAATCGGTGATTCAAAATTAATGCACTGGAAACGGCTTGGAATTTCTAAAAACACAACGTAAGTTAAGTTAAATTGATAATGGTGAGATTATTTTAAGAGCAGACTAATCCTAATAGCCAGCTCTCCAAATCATTGCAAGCTCCATGAAAGAGATTAATACTGAACACTTTGACCATCGGTTTAGAAAGTTAAGGATGGGAAAAGAATATTGATGATCGCGCTTTAATTCAGATGGAATCTAAAGCCCTGGGCGGCAAAGGATGCTGTATCTTTAAGAGAAGTACAATTGCTAAATTTCGGTTTAACTACAATGCAATGGGGCGTGACGGTCGTCACTTTTAGTTGCGTTGACCGGTTGAAATTACCACAGTTATCTTTAAAAACGAGCCACTACCGTAAGAGCTCGTTCAACATCGGATTGATTTACGTCGAGATGTGTCACCCAACGGATACGTCTGATCGGACCATCTTTGCTTTTTTGAATCCCGCTTGTCACACGAATATTGTTCTCTGCTAAATACGGCAAAAAGACGTTTGCGACATCGCTGGCAACATCCATAAACAATATATTCGTATGTGCAGGATGGACGACAGTCGAGCTTTCATTCAGCCTCGCATGAGTGCGGATAATCTCTTTTAGTCCGTTCGACAACATCGACGCATTTGCATGGTCATCAGTCAATCTTTGAACATTATTTTCTAGTGCATATATACTTGCCGCCGCCAATATTCCAGCTTGACGCATACCACCACCGAGCATTTTTCGTGTGCGTTTCGCCTGCGTAATGAAAGAGGAGGAACCAAGTAATAAAGATCCTATTGGCGCACCTAATCCCTTGGACAAACAAAGCGAGACAGAATCGTAGGACTGGCAGATGTTCTTCGCTTCCTCGATTGGATCGGTACTATTCTCTGTCGCGATCGATACTGCGGCGTTCATCAAGCGCGCGCCATCAATATGGGAGCGCAAACCATATTTTTTTGCCAGCATCTGGACATTACGCATATAAACGAGTGGCAGAACTTTGCCACCGGTCGTGTTTTCAAGAACGATAAGCCGTGTCCTTGCAAAATGAGGATCATCAGGCTTAATCGCGGATGCAATATCGTCAAGCGCTATCGTGCCATCTGGCTGATTTTCTAAGGGTTGTGGCTGAATTGATCCAAGCACTGCCATGCCGCCAGCCTCCCAACGGTACGTGTGCCATTGTTGACCAACTATCGCTTCGTCTCCGCGCTGGCAATGTCCCATCAAGGCGATCAGATTGGTTTGAGTGCCACTTGGTGCAAATAGAGATGCTTCAAACCCGAGCATCTCTGCCGCCATGTCTTGTAGTCGGTTGACGGTAGGATCATCTCCATACACGTCGTCACCTAAAGGCGCGTCGGACATCGCTTGCTTCATCGCGAGTGTGGGTTGCGTTACGGTATCGCTTCGAAAATCGCCCATGAATTTATTCCGATAAAAGATGGTTTGGTTTGAGACTTTTGAGTGATTGACTAGTAGATCTGTTATTTGCTGACTAGTCGTCAATTTATTGGAGAGTGCTCGACAATATCATAAGCAAAGCGAGTCGTTATCGTGACGATAAAAATAGGGAATCAGAGCTTCTTGCAAAATACCCAAACCAGTAAAGTCGAGCATGGGTGTGGCCACTGTTGCGATTGGTTTTCTTGTTTG
>NZ_JASJXN010000082.1:0-6107 GCF_035018705.1 Undibacterium sp. RTI2.2
CCGTAGTCAGAAAGTTCCTGCATAAATGATCGGGGTTGGGGTACTTTTTACTTCAACTTTTAAGTGCACCAACGCCGATCCGAATACTACGGCTGACCACATCTGTAAGACGTCGCGCCGATTGCTGTTACGGTGCTTCGGTTTAATTCAGCTGCATAACTAGTGTTTTCCTGGAGACAAACAGATAGCCCATCAGAGACAGTGTGATAAAGCCGACCGTACTGATCGTGAAATTTGCGCTGGGTTGGAACGACAGATCTGATACCACCATAGTACCTATTCCGGCGAAGCAATATTGGATGCATGTGAGCAGTCCCAACGCATGGGCCCCTTTGTCCCGGAAGTAGTTCGTCACGATCACCTGCACGGGCGGGTTGATGAGGGCCGTGGCCAGCCGCAGTAAGCAAGTACCTAGCGTGATCAGGCCGACGGTAAGCATAGTGTCGTGGGTAAACATTTGGGCAAGGATGACGGAGGTGCCCAGCATAGAAGTATAAATGCCGATTCCGACGATCTTCTGCGGTGTCACGTTGCTCGCGTTGAGCTTGCTCATCATACGATTTCCTAACAGATAAGCCAGAGCGATACCGATGAACAGATAGGCATAGTTGGTTTCACTCATCCCATACTGGTTGATGTACATGAAGCTGGAAATGCTGATAAATGCATAGAAAGCGGCAAACGCGGCGCCGACAATCAACGCGAGACCCAAAAAGTAGTTGTTCTCGAGAACACTGTAGTAACTCAGGAGATGCGTCTTCATGCTGAAGTTGGCGCGAAACTCTTTTTGCCGATGGTTACTCTCGCATATCACGACCCACGCCCATGCGAATAAGGGAATTTCGAACAGTGCGATGGCCCAGAAGCAATTGCGCCAGTTGGAGACTTTCACGATCCATGCGCCCAATACCGGTGCGAGGATCGGCGAAAGAACCAGTCCGACTACCAACAAGCCGGTAGCGTGAATCTGCGCCTTCTTGTCCATAGTATCCTTGATGATCAGCCTTAAGACGATATAGACCGCCGCACTACCCAGTGCCTGCGCGGCTCGTAACGCGATCATGGCAGGCATGGCAGTACACAGCGCGATCCAGACCGAGGCGGCGATATGTATGAGCAGACAGGAAAGAACCACAGAACGGCGTCCCCACAACTCGCTGACAACGCCGATAAACAACACGAAGAACGCTTGGCTGTAGTTGTAGACTGAGATAGTTAGATTGCTCACGTCCATTGATACGCCGAATTCGCGGGCAATCAGGGGCAAGCCGGACAGGAAAATATCCGTGCATGCCTGGGTGGAGAAAAGAAGTAATACCATAAGGATGACAGGGGGGGGGCGAATGCCATTTGAGTTCATAGAATAATCCTGCAAATAATGTGTTCAGTGACAGTCCAGCGCTAAGAGTTGCTGGGCCAAAGGCGGGCGGACGTCTGGACTGGTAAGGCCGTCCTCCCAGGCGCGGCGGAGCGCGACTTGCAAGTCTGCATACTCGGAATCAGACACGTTCGCCGGCCTGTTTTCGCGCATCGCGGTGGCGATGTGGCGTAGCTGTTCCAGTTGGTCGCCGATATAAAACGGTAGCCGCACGTCGCTGAGGTCGACTCGGTGGCCGTCCGGCAAAATGCGCGTGTCACGCTCGAAATCGATGCTGAAGCGGCCTATCTGGATTAGGATGTAGCGCGAGTGGCTGCTGTTCTCGGAGCAGTGCGAAACCCGGTGAATGGTATTGGCGGGCACCTGCACGACCTGACCCGGATGAAAAAGACAGGACTGGCCGCTCTCCGGTAGTTCTAGCAACAGACGCCCAGAGGCGCAATAAGTAATATCGGAAATATACGTATGGCGGTGAAAGGCTAGGTTCTCGCTACCTACGTTATAGATGCATACACGGATATCGCCAGCGAAGGAAAATTCTTTGAAGTCCATTGCTCACCTCCCTTGATGAATTAGACTTGAATCGGCCGCCGCGAAAATCGCCCAGTCCTGCGCGACCACCTTAGCGGCATTCACGAACGCTGCCGCGTAGTTGTTCTGATTTTGCCAGTACTGCGTGACCGGTCCGAAGGAATACAGATGGTCCGAATGGCGCGTGCCAGCTATCGTTGCGTGCGCCACCCGAAAGCTGCTCGACTCCGCAGCAGCAACGCCGCCCGTCCGATAGCCGTCCTCGCTGTATTCCAGCAGCTCACCACTTTCCAGCAAATGACGGATGAGTTGGGATGGATGGCGGCGCATGTCGTAATTGTGGCCATGGGATCGGATCACGATATCGGGCAGAACCGCTCTTTCGTCACCACCGATCGTGAACGCAGCACTGAATTGCTCCTGATAGCCAAGGCGTACCGTCGACAGTACTCCGGCCTCGACTAGCGCGACGAGTTTCTTCGCGTTCTGTAGGGGAATCGGCACGGCGGTGCGGATGAAATGAGTATCGAACTGGCTGTCGTAACGGAGCTTGTCCGCAGCCCTCAAGTGCTCATAGAAGCGCAAGCGGCGCGCACGCAGCACGATGGCGTGGACTATGCGTTCGCTGCGTTCGCCGCGGATTTCGGTCAAGAGCTTGTCGTAAGCGCTGGCAAACGGTGGAGCGGCGACATCGTTGAAACTAAGCCGCCCGTCGCTCGCAGCGGCTAATTCGGCGTCAATCAGCGCGATCACGTCGTCGAGCAGGACTGTCCCGTGGTTGCTTTGCCTTAGCTCGTTGATGGCGTTGTCTTTCAGATAGCGGAACTCGTCATTCAAAAGAGGCCAACGCACGCCGGGGAAGAATCCCGAGCGCGAGCCAGCGATAATCTTGACGTCCTCCACCCCGAAGTAGTGCCAGTCCGGCTCGAAGCTCCGCGCTAAACCGTCCGCACCGTATACAAACCTGCCATGTTCACACGCGCTCAAGATGGCATCGACCGCGCTCGGCCCCATGCCTTGGACATACACCGTGAGTTGCCGTTGTCGGTGTGCCTGCTGATAAGCCAACATACTGACATGAATGTTTTCCGGGGGGTAAGGCGAAGCCAGCACGGCGGTGCTGGACTGTTCGCTGGGCCAATGGCCAGAGGCCAACAACACTTTGTCCAGGTGCTCGAGGCGGGTAACCGCGCCACTGGTTCGACATTGGATCGTCAACGCGAAGTGGCCGTCGCGGGTCGCGCCGTTGATCGCTTCGTGACCGTTGAAAGTGCATACCGATATTCCGTGGCCAGCTGCGCGCTCGCTCGCCTGCTTGAAGCGGCTCGACAGGTACATGCCGAACAGGGCACGCGGATAAAACGCCGTTGCGACTGGTTCCCACTGTTCAAGCTGGGTGCTTGGATCAGAAGCCAGTATCAGTTCAGGGTGGTCAGCGATGATCTGCTCGCGGCGTTCCCGCATCCAATCGAGGAAATCATTGTCGAACAAGGACATTTTTTCTGCCGGGTTATTGCACAGGTGGTATGGTGCGCTGCAGTCGCTGCCATATGGAAATCCGGGCCCGTTCGTCGGCTGGCGTTCGACGGTGGTGATGACAATGTCACCTCGCAGGACGGTGTCACTGTCGATGCTCCGGCATAAGGTGTCGACCAGGTGCCAGAGCATGCAGGTGCCGGAGAATCCGGTGCCAATGATGCAGTAGCGCGTCATCAACGCAGGCCGTCCAGCGCGATTTTGATGCGCTGTGCCGCGCGGGTCAGCACCGCGCTGTCCCTTCCGCAATTGATCCTAACGAAATGCCGATAATGATCTTTCCCGGCATAGCCTTCCGCAAAATGCTCTCCCGAAATGGTCGCCACACGTGCTTCTTGCAACAGGAACTGTTCTGCATGGGTATATCCCAGCTGCTGGTATCGCTTCGCATAGGTTGACAGGTCAGCGAAGATGAAATAACCGCCTTGGGGTGTATGTACTGATAACTGACAGGCCCGCAGCAGTGCGATCATCTCTAGCGCACAGTTGCGCGCCTGGGTCGCTCGGCGATGTGCCACCTCGTCCATGGCCTCTTCCATTGCGTGGAAGCAGGCCACCTGGCCGTAGGTGCCGGCGAACGAATTGAGGTTGACTTGGACGTTGGCGGCGACCGCGATGAACCAGTCCGGCGCGTACATATAGCCGATCCGGTCGCCGTGCATGCCGTACGTCTTGCCCGGGCCCGTCACGTTGACTACACAATCTCTCATGCGGTAGGCGCCGACCGTGAGCGCGGCGAATGCCTTGGCTCTTTCGTTGAGGATATGGGCTTCGTACGGGCAGTCGTAGATAACTATCATGGGCGCCAAGCCATCCTCTGCTCTATCGATGTTGTGTTTGGCGACGACGGCGCCCAACGCCTGCAATTCCGACGTCGTGTATACCTTTCCGGTCGGGTTGATGCAATCGCCCAGAATGATTAGCTTGGTGTTGGGGGTGATGGCGTCACTCAAGGCGTTAGCCGACACGCCTTTTTCGATGAGCGCGTCGGACTGGACAAACACGGGGGTGCCCCCATGCAGACGGATCATGTCGGCGTAGTGTGGCCAGTTGGGCAGCGGCACGATGACTTCGTCGCCTGAGTTCAGCAGACTATGCAGTACGACCGCGATGGCGCCCTTGATGCCCCCCGGCGTGACCATGATCTCGGTCGCTGGATCATACGTAACGTCGTGCACGCGTGCAACGCGCTGCGCAATAGCCTTGAGTAAAAAATCGAATCCCTTGACGGGAGCGAACTGGTGGATAAGGTGCGGGGTATTCTTGATGAAGTCGATTACGCCTTGGTCGATACGCAGATCGGTGGGCGTGTCGAGAGTACCGATGCTCAGGTCGATGATCTTGTCGGGTTCTGCATAGCCCTCGTTTAACTGAGCGATGCGCATACGCATACCGTGAGTAATCGACTCGCCGATGCTGAGTGCGGCGTGGGAAAAGACGTTATTTAATGGCTTAGTCATGTTGTCATCCCATTGGGAGAGGCCATTAGACATCCGCGGCGCAAGACAATTCGCCGCGCACGTGGCCATTCCATGGTGTTTAATTGGCAAGCTGCGCGGCGTGGCGATACATACCGTTCCACATGTGATGCTGGATCTTTAGCGTTTGGTCGATACCATAGATAATATCGGCTAGGTCGGCTTCCGACGAGCAGTTATTCAGAACACATTGCTGCGCATCTGCGGCGTGGCGATCCTCGACACCGCTATCGAGATGGCAATTGAAATAAACCTCGACGTCATGGGTGTTGCGTTTTTGATCCAAATTGTGGCGGCTGGCACCGAACGCGTCACGGAAATGCGTAAGCATGATGCTCGCGTGAGTTTCAAGGGCGTACGCAACTCCCAACATTGTTCGATAATTCATTCCCAGCAATTGGTTTACTTTGGAGCGGTAATCCTTAGTTTCTTCTATCACCAGCGCGAATGCTTTATCGTTGCGCGTGCCATCGCGGCGACCTTCCAAGTCCCTGACTTTCAACGCAGGCAGGTCAAACTCGAACTGACCATACAGATTATGCGAATTTTCCATAAGTAACTCGTGGCAATGCGATTTTTTACCATCACCGCATTCCTCGTTGAGAATATACGAAAACAAGATTAGAGTGTCTTGGTCGTGTTCTTTCGCCGCGTGGCCGCAGATGTGGGCGATGCCGATTACAGTAGCCATCGTCCGATAGAAAAAATTCGCCCGATGAATCGCAAACAGTGTCGGCGTTAACTTGGTTTCTTTCAAAAGTTTGAAATAGTCGTTGGTGAAGACTGGATGGTCTGCCAGTTCGTTCATATAGCTCAATAACTGTTGCTGCATCATTTCTCCTTGGTTTTGTCCAATATTGAGTGGGTTAGAGTTGTAGATTTTATATCGTTGGTAAAAAATAATGTATGTGGAAATCACTAACTATTAAATATTGTTAAATTATGTTGGCAATTGATAAACTATTCAGACCGTAGCTCCATGGAAGCCAGTGATCGAGCAGCGGCTAGGGCAAGCCATGACAGCGGTCATTCGTGACAACAGCGCGGCCTTACTGTCGGCTAAACCAGTCGTTGTTTAAGAAAATCGTCGTTTATATGGGCTTTACGCAGGGTTCTGTCGCAATAGCGAACCCAAGACGGAGTCTTGGCAGACGGATTCCGCCTATCATTAAACAGAGCGGATT
>NZ_JASJXN010000083.1:0-5611 GCF_035018705.1 Undibacterium sp. RTI2.2
GCTGTGTTAAATCGCATGCTCGCTGCTGGACGCCCAAACTCCGTCCGTAGTCAGAAAGTTCCTGCATAAATGATCGGAGTTGGGGTACTTTTTACTTCAACTTTTAAGTGCACCAACGCCAGTTCGAGTTGTACGGTGTGATCGTTATAGCGAACTGTAAGAGCAATGTCTGAGTTAATTACAGAAATTCTGATTAAAAGCATATGCGAGGTAAAGTTCGAAAAAACGATTTATGATTATTTTGCGTCAGCGTATGCCGATGTTACCTCAGGTGGTGACAATGCTAATTGTGATTATATGAACGATATAAGTCGTTGTAATTTTTTCGACCCCAATCGATGTGACGTTGGACTGCGGTCTGTGAGTTCAAGCTTTTAGCTCGGATTGTCTAAACGAGAACCGCAGCCAGCTATACTCAAGGCCGCACCACTGCATCGATTCCAAGCACGCTGGCATCTTCAGCACCATGTCCAGCGGCGATGAGCTGATCCATTCTGGCCGCAATTGCTGGCAGTGTTGCCATCGAGCGACTGCCAGATGTTTCCAACATCAGACGCACATCCTTGCGTGCCATCACTAGCTCAAAACTCGGAGCGAAGTTGCCTTTTGCCATGTTGAGCCCGCGACCGCCGACCGTCGCATTTAAGTCCAGCATACCAAGCAACTTGATCGCATCTTCACCATGTATATCGCTTGCCTGCGCCAGAGTCAGCACATCTGCCATTACTGCAGAGAGGCCAATGATCATTGCATTACCTAGTAATTTGTTCGCGGCGGCAAGGTCGGATCGTTCTCCTATATAAACCAGACGCCCGGTCATCTTGGCGAGATCTGCCTTGACCGATTCGAATAGAGCACTTGGGCCAGCAACCATCATTGAACCTTGAGCGTTTCTAGCAGCCGGTGGTCCCATAAAGACAGGGCAGTGCAAATACTTCAATCCTGCGGTATGAAGTTGTTCAGCGCGCTTTGCGGTGAGTACCGGCAAGGTCGTAGTATGATCAATGATGATCGTACCAGGCTCGAGTGCAGTACGTGCCATGGCAATAACTTCTTCGACAACTGCGTCATCTTTTAGCACTAGATGCACTCGCGATGCACCTCGGACTGCGTCAGCAGGAGTTGCGGCGGCTTTGACACCAAATTGCATCAAAGCGTTAACTTTGTCCGCAGAACGATTCCATGCGGTGACTGAGTCACCACGTTTTGCCGCAGCTTCAGCGAATGCACCGCCGAGCAATCCTGTCCCAAGAAAGCTGATATTTGCCATGGTTTTATCCTATTGAAATTACACTTGAATGGTGATTATTGAGAGAATAGTTTTGAGTAATTCTAAACGATGCTTATATTTTACTATAGTCCGTTAAATTGCCGTTAGAGAGACCTGACCCGGTCAGTTGGTTTACAGTTGCTGGGCTGGTATGTCAAAACCTAGCCCATAAAACGGATGGATAACAGAGTCTCATAGCCCTAGTGAGCCGTTAGCGTAATGAACTTCTAGATTGCAAAACACTGATAAAGGATGAACTGACCTGCTCAATATTATAGCGATGCATTTCTCCATCAATGTGGAGGGGCATGATGGCGGAGAGGAACCTCAACAAAGTGACCACAGATCTTTCGTTACAAGGCTAAAATCTTAAAACCATTGTCTAGCAGAGCGCATATACGATCAAGCGGATGCTCGTGCCGGTGCTCAAATGTAAGCAGTTCCGGTCCATCAGTATCGTGCTCGCTGGATTAGTACTGGTGTAAATAGACAGTTAGAGATTGATGGAATTAAATCTACGCCGCACACAAATCGATTTTACTTATCGGTGACATAGTTCCTGCTATTGTCGTCTTCCGATCAACAATGCGACAGAATCGGTTTTAGAACCACATTCGGTAAAAGACGCGGTCTCTATCTATGAATAGGTGCTTTAGGCCGGCTAGCACATGCAGGACGATCAGGGTCGTCAGGATAAAAGCTAAGATTGAGTGCGCAGCAAAAAATTGTTCAGCGATGTCATGATTGGGAGTCGTCCAGGCTGGGAGTTTCATTCCGAATAGTGATACACCTCGCTTGGTATAAGATGTCCCTATAAATCCGATAATAGGCATGGCAAACATGCTGCCATAAAGCAGCCATTGGATAATGCTTGCTAAATTCTTTTGCCAGCCAGGGACGTTATCTGACAATGGCTCTGGTTTGTGTCTGATCCGCCAGACTATGCGAATCAGAATTAGTATGAGGACGAGTATGCCGAACGATTTATGTTGATCAAAATACCAACCACTCCCAGGCTCATCCTCAATCGACATCATGTACCAGCCCACGCACAGTAAGCCGATGATCAAGAGTGCGGATACCCAGTGGAGCCAAATTGCGGGCTTGTGATATTTCCAATTGTGTTCAGACTCTGTGCCAAAGTTAATATGCTTCGCCATGCGATTTCCTAGGTTAGTTATTAGGATACAAAACTGATCTATTTAAGTACCTTAGGTAGCGAGCCGCAGAAACATATACTTAGAAACTACGTTAAGCAACATGAGCAAGGCATTTAAAGGACGAAAGGTGAGAGGCCAATTCTGGTCATTTTTGTTAAGCTTTTCTGCAGTTTTCGAAGCTACAAAATTTCACCTTTCTACTTTGATGCCGTGTTATTCGTCCTAGTCTGATGGGGAGATTTGTACTTTATTTTCGTGATCTAGATCTGGTTTTTTCCATGGATCAATGTGCGTCATTAGGTTGAGCACTCTGTGGCGCTCCAGCACACGACGCCTGGCATCGACTGCAATGTCATGTCCGGCCTCCACTGTCAGTGATGCTTCGACTTCTAGGTGCACATCGGCGACGATCATGTCACCCATCTTCCGCGTACGCAAATCATGAACGTTGCTCACACCAGGTGTTTCTAACAATGTGATTCGGATTGCGTTGAGTTCGATCTGGTCGACTGCTCGATCCATTAAATCATGTAGGGCATCCCAAGCAAATCCCCAACCCATTTTGAGAATCATGAATCCTACAATCAGTGCGGCAATAGGGTCAAGTATTGGATAGCCTGCTAAATTACCGATGATACCTACGCCGACCACAAATGATGATGCCGCATCTGAACGGGCGTGCCATGCATTTGCAATCAGCATGCTTGATTTGATGCGCTTGGCGATGGCAAGCATGTAGCGAAAAAGTAGCTCTTTGGTGCATAGCGCTATAGCCGCCATCCATAAGGCAATACTCTGTACTTGTGCGATGGTATCCGGAGCTTCAAGCTTCAATACAGCAGTCCAAATCATGCCTGCACCAACTGCGAGTAGTAACAACCCTAGAATCAACGAGGCCGCATTTTCAAATCGCTGATGACCATAAGGATGGTCGTCATCGGCGTCTTTCTTGCTGTGATGACTGGCAAATAGCACAACAAAATCCGACACCAGGTCGGATAACGAATGAATGCCGTCAGCAATCAAGCCTTGTGATTTAGCGAATATACCTATGCTAATTTGAGCAACACTCAAGCAAATATTGACACCTACGCTCACCCAGGTACTTCGCGATGCCGCAGTTGCTCTCTCAGTTGCCGAATGCAAGGAATTCTCGTTCTGGTGTTCAACTTCAGTTGGGTTCATATTGACGCAATAATTTAGTAGTACATGATTTACGATAAACCAGCATCTTAAGGGACATTGCTTTTCTATGCGAGTAGAGGTGCTTCGAATCATATTCGCAATGATTCGCGTTTTACCTGCCAGGCATATATTAATAAAGAATCTGTTGATTCTTATGCCCTTCCTCGTAGTCCCATCTGCTTAGTTTTTAAGATAATCTTGTCGCCTAACACTTAGTTTGAGAATGAAAAATCTGTCTAGGATCGAATTAACGAACGCGGTAATTAACTCATAGGCGAAATTTTTTTGATCAGTTGTAAGTGTTGGCCAAAGAAATTCGCTCAATTAGTTTGAGGATGATTGCGATCCCTTTGATAAGTTTGATTTGTGTCAGTTAATACGACAGAACCGTTTGAGTTCGAGTAATATTCTTAATAATAAATCTAGCTTCATCTTTAAAGTCGTCTGCTACCTTCGCTAGAATGATACTGACTAAGTATTTAGCTTTCAGTTCAGGGGCAGCATTTGCATCGCATTATCACTTACCACTTTAGAGGGAATATATGGAAGAAGAATATGAAGTTCCTAGCCCGCACGAACACGCGCTTGATGATGCTGCTGAAAAAGAAAGCAATGGTTTAGCACAAAAAATTGCTTTGATGACGGCTGTTCTTGCCACCGTTGGTGCACTCATCAGCTACGAAAGCGGTGCTGCGCAAAATGAAGCGATGTTCCTAAAAAATCAAAGCATCCTTAAACAGGCGGAAGCATCCGACCAATGGGCATTTTATCAAGCGAAATCCATCAAGAGCCATCTTGATGATGCTGTTGCCGCGTTATCTACTACTTCGGAAATCAAAGAACGTTTTTTGGTAGACAAGCTAAAAGAAGAAAAAGAGAGGGTTGAAGTACAAGCCGAGGCGAAGAAACTACAAGCAGAATCCCGCAGATTAGGAGAAGAATCTGAAGCAAAGCTTAAGCCACATGAACGTTTGGCTCTAGCTTTGACCTTCATCCAGATCGCAATCGCACTTGCAGCAATTACAGTGCTGACCAAGCGGCGTTGGTTGCTCTGGGGCTCTGTTGCGTCCTCTGCAATTGGAATCGCTGCTGCAATCACCACATTTTTTTGAACACGAAGGCAATTCAAACGAAAACCACGCAGACACAAAACGCGTACCTTAGAGGCAAATATCTAGCATTCGGCTTAGGATTTGTCTCCTTGTACAAAGGTAGACATTATGGAGTATGAATGCCGCGTGAATAATGTACCGGAAAGCGCACTGGAAACTGCCATAAATGGCGCGTTAAAAGTGTACCAATCCCAGCCTGTAGTCTTATGCTGTAGTCTCAACCAAGCGACTAGAGAGCGCTAAGCAGCTATATAAATTAATGTTACTCAATTATGCTTTGCATAATGGTGATGCGCATCTGAAGAATTTTGCTCTGGTATACACAAACTATGAAGATGCATTTCTCTCACCTGTCTACGATGTAGTAACTACGTCTGCATATCCACATCTAGAAGATAAGCCCGCCCTCACATTACAAGGAAAAAAAGCCTAGTGGATGGGGAAGCAGCTTCGACAACTTGCAACAACGCGTTTGTCTTTGCTATCGCGTGATCTTGACGAAGCAGAGAATAGCATTAGTCGAGCGATTGGTCAGACCTTGCCATTAGTTTCGACAATGATTGAGCGCTATCCATATTTTAGAGAAACGGGTAAGCGTATGTTGATTGAATGGGTATTGTCAACTTGCTGAACGGAGACGGCGAGTTGTACAATTTTAGGCGAACTTGCATTTGCCCGGGTAACACGGTGTCATGGATTAGGTTTTTTTGCTACGTTGGTGACCTCATGCCATACAGAAAATGCCTGTGTACGCATGTGTCGGTACTGCTCCGCGGTCATACGGTTTCGCTGACACCGGAAAGCATGGTTGATCGGGCCATGAGCCGATAAAAAGCGCTGAGCATGGCCCGATGACTTGAAGCGCCGCATCTGTCGTTCTCGTT
>NZ_JASJXN010000084.1:0-5519 GCF_035018705.1 Undibacterium sp. RTI2.2
AACGGCTGTGGAGCGAGTGCCGCCACCCAGACTACCCTGACTTAACGGTCGCCGATGTACTTGAGCATGAGCAAGCCTGTCAAACAGCATCATGCTTTTACCATGTGTCAGCACGCGAGTTTTCCGAATACATCGATCAAGAGGGGTGTCGTATCTGAATTGTTAAATATTTCCAAAGTGTTGAATTTTACAAAAAGTGGAAAATTTCTCCCGCTGATTGACACGTTATGGAACGAACCAACCACACGACGCCTCTTTGGTTATGTTCAACTGTTTGGCGGCATGGGAACGGGGGTAATTTTTGGGGAAGAATGGGATCGACCGGTTTCAGAAACATATTGTGTTGATCCACTGACTGGAGTCCATGGGTCTCCATCTTTCATTCCCACCCATCAATTTACAGAGAAATTTATGCCTTTTGATCACACCGACGTGGAGGCAGATATGCTCAATGTCATCGGACGAATTGCTGACGGCATTGCTGCTGGGGGGCACGGTGCAACACGCGTGGTAACTGAAAAGAAGTGATTGATTTTCGGCGCACGAGGAAATTATTTTTATCGACTGCAAAAATTCTTGAAGATCTCCGTTTTTTTTCTTATTTTTTGAGCAGAATGGGCCGAATTTTCCTGAATAATTCCGACTAGCTACCCTGGTTGGCAGGTGATTTTCTCAAATAACGACGTTTTTAACATTTTTTCACCATCAATTAGATACTCACACGATGGTAAGTGCCTTTTGCTTGAAATAATCTCAATAACTTCTGAAAATTATCTCACTAACTTCTGGATAAATCAGGCTGAAAACAACCAATTTGTCTCATTAACTCCTGATCGTTCACAAGTACATAAACCGAAAAAGTAACGTCACTGTTTCTGATAACACTAAGCGGACAACATCGACCACAAGAAAATATGGACGTTATCTTTTGGTCAAGACTATCTTAGCTTACTTCTGTCACTTTTCAATGTTTATTGAACAGTATTCACATTCAAAGAAGTGAGCCAGAATCGACTAACAATCGTGCTAGAGAATGCAGTGCAAACTTCAGGACGCTAAAGTAACTATTTCTCTTCATCATTGACTATTGTGACCGCACCGTCCTGATCATGCGCATTAATAGAAAGTCGTCAGGCGCAATCGTCACCAATTTCATTCCATCCGGAATGAATTGCGCAATTCGCTCGTGACCAAGTATATCGGGTGTTAAAGGGTACTCAGCGAATGGATTGTAAAAAACGTGCAGGCCATCCAGCAGGTGCTCGTAATACTCAGACTTCTTGGCGACGCGCCGCTCTGCGATGAGCCCATTATCGCTCGGATGAAAAGTCTGATAGATTTGTTGACGCGCACTCAATCTATATTTATGACGCGATCAAGCTTTTGCGCCAAATTTTGGCGCCTTCAGATGCGTGTAGCTCCTGGGCATATCTAGCGTCCTATGTCCAGTAATTGATGCGACTTCCATCAGGTCAAAACCATGTTCAAACAATCTACTTGTCCCCTCGTATTCGCAAGTCGCAATGTGTTGCGCCAAACATTCCATCACGCATTGCAGAAATTTTAACTTCCTCATGTGGTGAAATTCATTGCGCACTAAGTCCTAAAGCCACATTGGATCAACTCTGGTGGGTAGATTCCCACCCCCGATATTCCTAAAAACGTTAAGACGCATGGTTTTAGCTGATTTTTAAATGGAAACTAAATTTTTGAAAAAGTCAGATTTTTAGCTTACGGACAAAAATTTCACCTACAAAAATCAATACTAACCCCGAGAAGAATAAGTACAGCCCGGTTTCATATAAAAATTTTTGATCATCGGTTACGTAGTAAACAACACCTTTCAGGCTCAGAGGATTTCTGTTGATCGTGGATACGGATAATTGATGCTCCGAAAAAACTTTTTTTTCTTCATTTTGTGAAAGGACTGCACCCGCTAAGGCAGTGATCATTAGTAAGCATGAAACGATTCTCCAGATTCTTATTTTCATTTACATGGGCCTGTCTTTTTGAATAGATTTAATAACGCCTTAAATGGATTAAAGGAGCGGGAGACACTGGTATAAGTTGCGCCTACAATCACTGAACCTCCGACATCCTCTCCTAAGGTAAATCCGCCCCCGACTACCGTGCCATGGTCACTAGGCCCAGTAAATCCATCAATAGTGCCGCCAACTATGAATCCACCAGATGCGCTAGCGTTATAAAATACACCACTTAAATCATTTATCGTTTCAGCATTTGAACCTTGAAGAGAAAATCCGAATCCTTCGTTAAGTCCACCCCCTGCGCCTCCCCCACCGTAACTGTAAACCGCAATATTCCCGCTTGTGTCAAATGCTATGCCCGCGCCCGCGAGGCCTCCAAGCATAGGAATTGCAGCAGTTCCACCGACGCCGATCTGAACCGTAAGCAAACCACTCGGATCGACTCTTGAAACCGAGTTGCCACCAACATACCCATATATGTTCTATTTTGAATCCAATGGTTTTCCAGATATTAGTACTTTATCGACCTCCCACTTATCATTTTTCTTTGTCATGGCAACATCCACAACCACACTTCCTCCTACCCCTACAACGCGTGCGTTGAAAGCTGCCGTCCCTTCGTCCCCGTTGACCTTTTCAAAAAAGGATGAGCCGAAAGGCACTAGCTCCGCTTTTTGAAATATCCCGACAGTGGCGACCACGCCTTGAGAGCGGGCGCACCAATTCTGAAATTCAGTAAACGCCCCTCCAATAGACATGAAGTAGAATGCACCACCATAAATAAGTGCTCCCGCACAAGCAGTACCAACAAATAATTTTAGAAGGCGTTGAATGTTCAATTTGCGAATCATCTCTACTGCCTCTTTGAATAGACCGTGCACTGTGCCCCTACCGACCCATCAGCCCGAATGCCTCCCCACCAAGGGCTACTCGTAGTTCCTGATGGGCCTCCAAACTTTCCCGAATTTCCATTGGAATAATTTCTTCCTACGCCACCTTCAAGCGATCCGGTGATTGGGCCAGCGCTAAAATTCCCAGCAACAGAATCGCTAAGTACGATCCCTCCAGTTGATCGGTCCTGAATAGCCGGTCCCGGGATGCCCCCGTTGGGATCGTATGAATAGCCACCACCAAAACCAAAACCGACACGACCAGTCATGAAACCATTGCCATTATCGTTGCCAAAGGAAACTTGAAAGCCAGCGCCGAGGTATCCGCCAAACGTAAAAGACCAAAGCCCCAACGGGTCAACTCTGCTAACCGGATTCCCGCGAACATAGCTGTACAAAGAACTATCCCCACCCCCAAACCCAATCGGATCTTTGGCTGTCCAACGTCCTGCTTCGGCATCGTAATCTCTTGCGCCAAAGCGCGTCAATTGTGTGTCTCTGTCGTATAAACCACCAGCAAATCCAAATGGTTGAAACCCTGGGTTGGTGTCGTTAATGACATTACCCCATTCATCATAGTCCATGCGTTGTACGATTGTGCCGTTATCGCTATCAATGATGAGTCTTGGACTGCCCAGATGGTTTTTGATAAAGCGATAGCGTTTGCCATTTTGTTCCATGTAATCAGGTACGTTAGGACTGACGCCGTAGACAAACCGACTTTTGATATTACCTGCGTTATCCAACTCTGCTGCGGGTCTGAGTTGGTTTTCATATAAAAAGCTTTGTACTAACTGGCCGTTGACTTTTTTACCCAGACGACGGTTATTGGCGTCGATGAGGTAATCTAGTTTGGTGCCGTCGGGTAGCGTGGCTTGGGTGAGATTGCCCATGACATCATAGACATATTGGGTGGTGCTGGTGCCGATGGATTTGCTTTTACGTTCGCCATTACTTCCATGATCATAGGTGTTACTGCCCAATTGCAGGAGGCGGTCTTGGTTGTCGTAACTGGCGAGAGTGGTATTGCCGTCCGCCGTCGTTACCCCTAGACGATTGCCGTTGGCGTCGTAGCTGTAACTACGCACCAGTGCGCCGTTTTTACTGACGCTGGTGAGTTGATCAAGGTCACCGTATCCGTAGGCGTAGTTGTCTTGAATGCCGTTGATGATTTCTGTACTGGCGATGATTCTGCCTTGATTATCTCTTTGGTAGCTGACGTTGTAAATAGTGCCTGCCATTACGCTGGCTTGCTCTTGGATTAATTCACCTACGCTGTTGTAGCTGCTGTTGGTACTGACATTGTTGAGCTGGGTACCGCTGATGTTACCGGTATTAGTATCCCGCAGATAGGTCAGATACCCAGCTTGCTGGAGCAAATTGTCATTATCGTAGGCATAGCTTACTGCGTTTCCTTGCACCTGGATTTCTTTAATCAAGAAATCATTGTTGTAGACATAACTGACTGTACCGCTAATTGGATTGGTGTTGCTACCAATCCATGTTTGCGAGATTGGTAAGAACGCATCGTAGGCATACGCAATTTGTGCTCCATCGGTCTTTGTGCGTCTGATGAGTTGCCCTTGAGGTGAGTAGGTGTAAGCCGTAATGCCATCCGGTGTAGTTACGTTAGCAAGTTGGCCTGCCAAATTGTAATTCATTGCAATCGTCAAACCATCTGGTCGTTGAATCTGGGTAAGTTGTCGGTCTGCATTGTATTGGTATTGGGTTGCTCCAGCCGAGGCTAGGCTTGGTGGACCATAACTTTTTACGCCATCGAGATTATTGTAGTCAAATGTATGGATCGGTCGACCTGGTGGTGTGACGCCTATAAGATTACCGTTTAAATCATAGCTAAATGAGATCGATTGTCCGTTTGGATATTGCTGGCTAATGACACGTCCAGCCTGATCATGTTGGTAGTTTGTGGTTTTTCCACCGGCATTGGTTTGGCTGCTGACATTCCCGAAGGTGTCGTAAGCAAAACTGGCAGTTCTAGAGCCTTGCGCAACGCTAGTCACTTGACCTTGTGAATTATAGGAGTAACTCACGTCGTCCAGACCATATTGCTGTATCTTGCTTGGCTTGCCAATCGCATCGGTAAAGATTTTTTGTACACCACCGCCGGGCGACGTGGTCGTCCAAAGATTTTGAGCTGCATCATAAGTCGTTGTGGAGCTTTTGCCATTGACAATAGTAGTTTGAGCTTGGCTCGTAACACTTAAAACATCTTTAGGGTCAACCAAGTTAATTTGTCTGGTCTGACTGAATTGATATTGAAGTCCACCAGGCGTTTTTACCGTACTTTGTCCGACATATTCTGATTGGATGCCAAAGCGAGGATCATGCGCTTTGATAATACTGGTGGTCGAACCATCTGCCTCGGTGCGGAGAATTTCGCCAGTAGCTTTACGGAATTCCGTACTTGCCGTCCCATCTGCAAATGTATTAGTGCGTAAAAAATCACCGTTAGGGAAATTGTCTACTTGGTAGCGAGTAGTACGCCCCATCCCTGAGCTTTTATTGATGTAAAAGCTGGTTAAACTGAGATCAGTACGTGAGAAATGTCAAACAGCGTTCAATATTTACCACCTGTCAGCGTCCAAATTTTTCCATTTTATCGGCTTGTTCAGAACGATTT
>NZ_JASJXN010000085.1:0-5301 GCF_035018705.1 Undibacterium sp. RTI2.2
AACAAGAAAACCAATCGCAACAGTGGCCACACCCATGCTCGACTTTACTGGTTTGGGTATTTTGCAAGAAGCTCTAACGATTCGAAATTAAGTAATCCTATTTGCCAGCTTGCAATTTTAGCCGCATCCATTGCCGCTCAAAACACAAGCAACATGACCAAAGGTAAAGATGAAAACCTAAAAAGCATAATGAGTGTAAAACCAATCACTAGGTGCGAAAAATGGAATGCGTCGCTGGTTAATGCGACTGATGCGTTAAAAAAACTTGGATATGACCCAAGGATTGCAAACTTATTTTTAGAAGGAAAAACTGAAAATTACATAGCGAGTAGTCAAAATATTTCTTGGAATAAGATTCAAGAATTGCGGGTTCATTTAGAGAATATGAATTTGATTAATTACTCACAGCAGGATTACGAGTTTCATCTTGTTACGAATAGCATTGACCATGGAAATATATTTCGACCAAGAAGACCCGAAAAAATTTCTAATCCATTAAAGACATATAGAGAAAGAATACTGCATATTCTTAAATCGGGAGAAACCTCCAGACAACATGTGAGGTTAACCGAAAACAGAGCCTTGATATGGTTAAGAAAACACGACGCTGAGTGGTTAAATCAATTCTTACCAACTCAAAGAATTTCCATTCCAGATACCATACAGAAAAGGACAGCATATCGGAATCAAGTTCTTGTTTTTATGACGGCATACCCGAATACCACGAGAACAAACATAGACAAGAACTTGCGAACACAATTTCGTTGGTGCTTTTTGAACGATACAGAATGGTTGAATAAAGTCGTCCCAGGCGCAGGTAAAGCTGGGAGACGTGCAAATTCAAAAGTACCGAATCAGGTGACGACAATTGGAGTTGGCTTGGACGGACAAAATTCATGAATCAAATAATCGCGATAGACGGTGACGGTGTTCTCCTCGACAACCATCAAGCATATCGACAAGCGTGGCATAAAGCATTTGGGGTTCTTCCAAAGTTAAAAGACCCTCTTGCTTATTGGCCGATGGATCGATGGGACGTTCACCAACTAGACGGTGCCGATCACGATCGATTCCGTAAATGCTTCGATTATCAATTTTGGTCCAATGTGCCGGCAGTACCCGGCGCAGTCGATGCTGCATTGAAATTACATGAGGTCGGTTACGAGTTGGTCTGCGTAACCGCATTGGATTCGCAGTTTGAATCTGCTCGTTTGAAAAATTTACAGAATCTTGGATTTCCCATTGAGCGAGTAGTCGCAACAAACAATGATCGGGATCAGGTTAGTCCTAAAGCTGCGGTTCTGTATTCCTTAAAACCGGTCGCTTTCGTAGACGACTATCTTCCATATCTGTTCGGAATTACAGCGGGCATTCACAAAGCATTGATTTTGCGAGAGCCAAATGGCAGTCCTAATATTGGTCCGCTACTAGCCGCTGCACATTCACAGCATGATGATTTAACGGACTTTGTGTCTTGGTGGATTGGTCAAAATGAAAAATAGAAAAGCAAAACATCGCCTATACAAAATATGGAGGTCACGTCTGTCTAGCCGGTGGTCTGCGGAGGATCTTGTGTTCGGTAGAAGATTTCACTTGGAGCGAGTAGAACGAGCGTGGGATTCAATGGCACCTGTCGGCCGAGAATTTGGAAGTTCGGATTATGAGCGGCTGATGGAACTTGATCATCTTAAGTACGAAGCTCAAATGAAAGTAACGCTAGGTAGCAATCGTGGTATTTGGTATGACATCAAAGACACGCCAGAGGAAGCAGAGATAATGAAAAAACGCTCCTTTTATATGACAGCCCTCAAAGAATATATTCAGAAAAATGGTTTAACTAGCACCGATGCTGTGAGAATTTTTGGGATCTCGTCGTCCCGTATAACTTCCTTGATGAAGGATAAGATCAATGTATTCATGCTCAGCACCTTGGAAAAAATGGCGTCAAAGGTTGGGATATCCTATTAACCGTTGCTAAGGATGAGCAATGGATAGCAATAGTGCTGCAACCCGCTGCACTATTGTCGTAGCGTTTTAACTTGTTATGGAAAAATTGATGGCAACCCGGAACTACCGCGTGATGAAATTTATTGATGCCGATGGCGAGCCCTACCATCAGATCCATGAAATTTATCATGACAAAGAAGGACATCCCAACGGCTATACCGAAAATCCCGCCAGCGTTTTTTCCAATGAGGGAATTGATGGACTCAGTTCGGTACTCAAAAAGATGGCAGAGGCATTAAAAAAACCAGTATTAGATACATTTGATTTTGTTGATTCAGTGCAAGCTTCGCAAGTGACGCCAGTTGGTGGAAATGTATTCTTGGACTTAGGATTCTCGCCAGCGGAAGCTATTGCCTTAAAAGCGGAGAGCAACAATATCATTGCTCAAAAACTTAAGATGAAAAAAATATAGGTTCACTGTTGCGGATATCGCGGCGCTGTTTGCAAAACTGTCCACCAAGGATTTGGTCACAAAATGAACACTATACGAACCGCTAAAAATTCATGGGTAGCGACAGTGATTACAGATGAAAATGGCGATCTTTTTCTTGAGTTGCCTGACGCTCTTTTAAAGCATGCAGGTTGGTTTGTTGGCGACACGCTCGATTTTCAAATTGCCGATGATGGAAATGTCGTCATCAAAAAGATGACTTCATGACGAATAACAAAATCCGCCATCTATTTATTTAAAACATCTTGGAGCTAAAAATTAACGTTTTCATCGACACGGAATTCACCGACCTGCTGGATCCTATCCTGATCAGTATCGGTATGGTCGCGGACACAGGCGAAGAATTTTATGCAGAAGTTCCTTACCCGGATGACAAGTGCACACCATTTGTTCGCGAAGCAGTGTTACCGCAATTGGGTAGAAATTCCGACTTCTATTGTTGTGTTTCAGACCTTGGTATAAAACTCCGACAATGGCTCCAGCAGGTGCGTAGAGAGGATGAGACGGTCTATCTTTGCTTTGACTACACAACCGACTGGGATTTATTTTTGGATTCGATACAATTTAGAATTACACCATGGATGCAAGGAAAATTGATCAATTCAGATATTGATGACATTGTTTCATACGAGTTTTACAAAGAGACAGGACTGTCCAGGCACCATGCTTTACATGATGCGCTGGCAAATAAATTTTCCTATCGCCCGCTGATAGCGAAGAAACAAATTGAGTAGAGAAGAATGAAAAGAATTCGTAAAAACTGGCGTGAAAAATTGCCCAAGCAGTTTATACAAAACACTTTGCGTGCAATACGTGAAATGAAAGCCGGTATGACTACCCCCTATGTATTTGGACGTGTCGGGAAAAAGCAAATTTTAAAAAAAAGATCGTCTCGTATTCTTAATATGCTCAATGGCGAAAGTACTTCGAGGTCGGCGCAATCGTTAGAAGCCACGGAAACAGAGGAAAAAGGGAATTTAATTACCTTAGATTTGACATCTTACGCTCTAGGAAAATTACAAGTTGCTGCAGATTTACTCGGAATTAGCTTAGTTGATTTTGCTGTACAAGCTGGATTGGAGCAAGCAGAAAAAATTATCGATCAAGATGAAAAAAAACCAGCGAGATGGGCTGGCTCGATGAGGGGTGATATCTCTATCGCTGCCGATTTTGATGCGCCGTTGGCTATCTCTACGCCTACACAAAAGATACCGGATACTGACGACTACAATGCCGATGACGATGATTCTGGTTGGGTGCGAAACCCAATAACGCAGGAGCTTCTTGATGTCCTTAACGGCAGGGTTCCCTCACCGCTCGACGTGCTACAAAATACGGTCATGAGATATGACGATCCACTTGATCCGGTAATTTGTCCTGATTATTGCGATGGCGAAAAACCGCCATTGGTTGCAAAAAGAGAAGCTTTGCAGATATTGGACAAAATGGAGAATCCAAAGTCAAAGTTTGCGTCGGATTTAAAAGCGATGGAAAAATATTTTTTAGAAAGCACAGAAAATGATGCGTTTAAACTCTCCACGGCTGGATTAAAGGCGTTTTTCAATATTTGTCGTGCTTGGCAATTGACGAGCGACCAGGAAATTATTTTGCTAGGTGCGCCAAGTGGTGCTAGTTATGAAAATTGGAAAAGATCGCCAGAAACTGCTCACCTTGATCATGATACCTTGGAGCGTATTTCTTACCTACTTGGCATCTACAAAGCACTACAAATATTGTTCCCCATCGATATTTATGCCGATGCTTGGATTCGCAAGCCAAACGATGCTCCTCTCTTTCTTGGGAAAAGTGCCCTTGACTTCATGTTGTCCGGAAATGTTTCTGATCTGTTTTTGGTAAGGCAATATCTTGATTCTGAGTTGGTGTAATTAAACTAGTGAAAGCGTAATTTCTAGTTACGCAAAAACTCTTAATCATAAACTCTTAATTTGATTCAAAAATGAACAAGGGTACAAACCAATTTCATGAAGAAACTCTATGATTTTAGTAAAGGGAAGCGTGGTGCAGTTATCCCACCAGATGGGAAGACTCGTGTCACGATGTCCTTGGATGATGATGTGCTTGAAATTTTTCGTGTTAAAGCGGGAATTGAAGGCAAGGGTTATCAAACCATAATCAATGAAGTATTGCGACAGTCACTACTTGCCAAGGATTTAAGTCCGGTCACTGCTGATGACTTGCTTCAAATTATTCGAGTTAAATCACGAAAATAGCACGACGTGGAAACCGACTCCAAAAAAAACTAACATTTGTGAACGAATTAACTTGTGAAGAAATTTCTGTGAAATATGCGGTAGCGATTGCAAAAGCGCGAGCTCGTTTAGAAAAAATGCGCCCTATATATAATTTAGCTACAGAAAAATGGGCACACGTTTTAAAAGATTCAAGCATTGACAATGGAATAATGGCAGGAGCACCGCAAAAATGTCAAAAATCGAAAGTATTTGGAAATGAAAAAATCTAAACAATTGCTAGCCAGAGGTTTTGAGGGAATCGTACTTTTTTTAACAGTAGTTTTACGGCTTCTTTGGTCTCCCTTTGTTGGGGCATGGAACGAGTGTGAAGCGGATATGAATCGCCGACATAGCGCTAAAAATTGGAAAGAATTTGTTTTATTTTCTTTGAAATCGTATTTCTCCCCGCTCATAGGAGCGATCGCTGGTGTGAAGAAAGAGTTCAAACGTAGTTTTGCAAAAGCGCCCGACGCAAAATAATCGTTCTTGCGCTGCCAACATTGGGTAACTCATCGGTGTTGGCGCGCACTCAATATTGACCAGCTGCGCGCATTGAATATTGACCAGGCGCTTAGTTGCTGAGCATACAAG
>NZ_JASJXN010000086.1:0-4585 GCF_035018705.1 Undibacterium sp. RTI2.2
GCAGATGAACTGAGAAAGAAATCAATAAGAAGGACTGTAGGAGAGCGCAGTACCCCGATATAGAGCATGAGCCAAATGAGGTTAATTTAAGGCGCGTAAACGAATTTTGACGTTAATTGAGTATTTGCATCAAAACAGCCATTGATTTTCAATTCAAAGATGCCATGTTTTTTCAACCAAAATTGCCACTAATTTTCATCTCAAATCTACGATTGAATTGCATCAATAGACATCGCAGGTTCTTAAGATCGACATGAATATTACGCAATGTCTAAATGCAAAATAGCCACTGGAGGGGAAGTTCAAACTTTCCCTCCAGTGGCTATTTTGCGTAAGAACTTTACGATCGCAAGCGAACTAGCGACCGTAAGCGGCCAGCGCCTCTACATTGCTTCGCGGCTTAGCTTTTAGAATTTGGTTGGTATTGCCATGCTATCGGCGCTGACTTGCATGAGCGGCTGGACATCGTTATTCAGTCGATCTCTGAGCGAAATGATATTAAGAAGAAAGCGTCTGAGAAAAGATAATTTTTTGGTGATTAATTAACGTTTCATTTGGATCTTGCTGCATTTCCTAGGCAGGCTGGAAAAAAGTGGCAATCGATTTACTCGTTATCAGATAATTTCAATAAACGCAGGCGACGAACCGAGCAGTACAAAACTACTTCTCGTTGCTGATCCCGAAAAGTGCGTATTTTCAAGTCATCGATGCGGATGAACATGAGTATGTCCTACCAGTGAATATTTCTCTTTTTTGATGTCTACCGGTACCACATGTACATTGCCATGCCGAACCCCGGTTTGTGAAATGATGGCATCAGCGCAGGCGCGTACCTCGGCCATTTTTCCTTTCAGCACGACGGTTTCTAAACAATTGTCATGGTCCAGATGGATGTGTTGCGAGGCGATAGCAATATCGTGGTGCTCATGCTGCATGTGGGTCAGACGATTGGCTAATTGGCGCTCGTGATGGTCATAGACATAGCTGACGGTTGCTACGCACCATTTGGCTTTTCCGGTGGCGACATCGGCCTCACCCAATTCTTTACGCACGAGATCACGAAAAGCCTCAGAGCGGTTTAAATAGCCTCTGCTTTCTACCAACCGATCAAAAGCATCTGCCAGATCGTCATCGACTGAAATGGTTAAGCGTCGCATCTTTTACCTCAACAAAATAAAGAAATTTTTTTATCATGACTCAAGTGTGTTCACCATACCGCAGTCAATCGTCATGATGACAAAGACCATTGTTCTCGCAAAGCTCATATCGACTGGTCTAATTTCAAATCTGAAATATGCTGCTCAAAAATTGGCAATTAAATTCACTCTCAACGAGCGCGATTCGATCGGATGAAAGTGTTTATCAAATACCCCCGCTGCAGGTTCACCCGGTAATCTTGATACATAAGCGTAGTCGATGGCTGAGTCTTGGCGGTTGGTTAAATTATAGCCTTCAAGATCTACCCGCAGCTTAGGACTAATCTTGTAGCCGATGCGTCCGTTAAGAGTTACTGTCCGATCAGATCGAACTGAATTATCCTCAATTAATGGTCTTGGTCCAAAGTAGCGTAACTGCAAGCCTCCAAAATAGGGACCTAGGTTGTCAACCGCAAGTGCCAATGAGGCAACACCCTCAACTGAGCCTGGAATATAAGCACCCACAACATCAAAATTCCGATAGCGAGCTTTTGCAAAAGCGATATCCGCGTCGATTGTCAGCCACTTAAGCGGTTTATAGTAGTTAGAAAATTCAAAACCTAGTCGCCGGCTTGGGCGTCCTGTATCTTGGGTCGTACCCGCATCCCCTTGGAACAGCAATTCTGAATCAAGATCGAGGCGGTACACCGAAAGGCTGGTTTGCAGACCTTGGATCAACTCAGTTCTGACGCCGAGTTCTAAACCGCGAGATAAAACCAAGGCGGACTCGCGCGTGGCACTCATGCTTGCATCATGCGGATTGACTGAAATTGTGGCGCCCCGAGCATCGTTGCTATGAAAACCGCGACCCATATTAAAGTAATATTCGGTTTTGTCCCAAGGGCCAAAAATAAGACTTAGTTTCGGGCTGGGTAAATGTTCTGACACGGTATTAGAATTAGCAATAAGATTACTGGTGACATTATTCCGATAGAAATCCTCTCTGATGCCCGCAATACTTCTAAATTTATCAGTCCATTGGGTCGCATTTTCTGCATACAAGCCCAAGCTAGTTTCAACGGTATGATCCTCTCGTGTTGTGGATAGACGCTGCCGGTCTTTAGTCGAATACAAGCCGTTATGGATATTGTCGTTCTGAAATTGTAGCCCAACCGTATTCTCAGATTGACGTCCCATCAACGGTAGTTTCCACGTATGGCTCGCATTGAGAGCCGTTGTGACCCGTCGGTCTGGCTGGTTAAATTGATCACCATTAATAGGGTCGTCTAAAAAATAGGTGAAATTAGAGTACAGATCAAGTTGGTTATTAATTACGTAGGCATTGAATTTTGTTGCTGTTGTCTCTGTGGTTTTTTGCCATCCAGTAGATAAGCTGTAACGGTGAGCGCTGCCACCATCGCTAGGATCAATTACATCAAAACGATTGGCAAGTAGGCCAGAATCAATCGCACGCTGTGGAATCTGATCAGTAGAATTCCAATGGGCTCGGTAAGCCATCAAACTGATATTAAATCCGTTTGCCTCAGTACCCTCGCTGTAACGCAGTACACCGTTTACTTTACGATAGTCATCGCCGTGTACAAATGGACCATCATTATGAAATAACTCCAAAGCATAAAGTAGATTGCCGTTACCGAATTTTGGTGAGTCAGCTAACAAGGTACGAGCAAATCCATTTTGTCCCACACCTACACTAAAAATTCCTTGCGGGAGTCGATTTGCATAAGCCACGCTGACCGATCCGGCTGACGCAAAATCTCCCTGTTGCGCATCATAAGGGCCTTTGCTGTAATCGAGTCTAGTCGCTAATTCGGGTATTAAAAAATTGACATCAGTCCATCCTTGTCCATGAGCATGGGTGCGCTGGTTGACCAACATACCGTCAACTGTAGTGCGCAGATCCGTGCCGTGATCGAGATTAATGCCGCGCAGATAGAACTGATTAGCTTTTCCTTCGCCGCTATGTTGGCTGACGATGAGTCCAGGCGTTGCTTCTAGCAGTTCACCCGGGCGATATACGGTACGAGCCTCTAATTGCTGCTGCGTTACCACCCCTACACTTGCAGCGCTAGCAATCCCGATCTGGCTATTTCGTGAACCCTCCACTACAACGGACGGAACTGTCTCATCCGTTTCTGCGCTCCAAGAAGGCGCAGCTATACAAGGCAACATGGCAATAACTAATGATATTTTTTTCAATTGAAAGTAAGGTAGTTTCTTTTGGAAAATATTGTCCATTGCTGAATGTCCCTCTTGGAATAATGATTAATTAAAGCAATAAATTGGGTGATTGAGAACAAAAATTCTCGATGTATGAATAAATAAATATTATTCATATCAGTATTTGTACGTTGAAGCTATAAAGTCGGATTCAAGCTTGAGGATAAATTTTTATTTGATCTAAAATAATTGTATGGAGAATATGCGTACGTTCATACAATATAAAAACGTTCCGTTATTCAAAGGATACCTAAAAGATAGAAAGTAAATTTGACGCTCCGTAAAGTACAATTTTCTTTGTATTTACTCAACTTGTCTTTAGTGGGCTAGAACAATAATGATCTTGTTTTTAGATTTTGATGGTGTTTTGCACCCAGAACCCTGCTACCAAGAGGCGCAGTTATTCTGCCACTTGCCGCGACTAGAAAATGTCTTAAGAGATTTCCCTGATGTGCATATTGTTATTTCCAGCACATGGAGAGATAAACGTTCAATCACTGAACTCAAAGCATTCTTCTCCGAGGATATTGCCGACCGGATCATCGGTACGACTCCAGCCTGGAGAGAAATCCCAGAGATTATGGATACGATTGGCTATCAACGACATGCGGAGATTGAGGGTTGGTTGAGACAATCTGGTCGGCCATGGATAAACTGGCTGGCAATTGATGATAAACCCTATCTTTTCAAGCCGTTTCTAAAAAATCTGATTAAAACCGATTCACTGACAGGCTTCGATGATCAAGCCGAAGAGCGGTTAAGGCGTCATCTCGCAGTAGCCTCGCGTCCATGCTAAACACTTACACGCTACGTAGTGTGACTCTAGCAGAAGCTAATATAGTTGCTTCCTATCGCTACTATCGGGAACAAGAAAACCAAGACGACAAGGCTGCTTATATGTTCTGGCTTAGTCACGCTATCGGTGATGGCCGCTACATCGGACTATTGGCCGAGAGTAACGGTAAGATAGTCGCCAGTGCAGGTATGACGTTACTTGATTGGGGGCCGACACGCGGCGATCCTAATCCCTACCGCGCCAGAATCGTGAATGTCTACACGGAACCGGCGATGCGTCGTCAAGGAATCGCCAGAGTCCTAGTTGAACGATTGCTGACACTTGGGGAGCAACGCGGCGTTGGTGCACTTCAAACTCGAAAAGCGGTGATGTTACGATGCGGCCTCAATTTTACTGATCGCCCCGATGCCCA
>NZ_JASJXN010000087.1:0-3951 GCF_035018705.1 Undibacterium sp. RTI2.2
GGGCATCGGGGCGATCAGTAAAATTGAGGCCGCATCGTAACATCACCGCTTTTCGAGTTTGAAGTGCACCAACGCCCATCAAAGGGCAAACGCTTTGCCTGATGTTGGACGATTTTAAATTCTGGAAGAACAAAAATCCTCGATGGGAACCGCCTCATCGTTCAACCCGGATATCCATACTGTAACTCAGTGCATTTTGATGATGCTTCACGCGAACTGGAAGACCAGCCCGACTGACTGCTAACGCCCCAAAGCGGTCTGTCGCGCCTCTACGAAGCAGACACTCAAAGTTAGCGCATTATTGGTTTTTGCGCTCTATCCCTTATTTTAGGAGTGCGCGACGATGAGACACCTCCAGGCATAAAGACGGACTGAGGACGGTCAGGTTTCGCCGGCCATTGGCGCTTGGATGTCCGAAGTAGTATCAACGCCCGTCTGGAAGCTGGCACTCATTCATTTCATGGACTTTGTCGCAAAATGCATACAAACATGCAGAAGCGTCTCTTTAATGACGCAACGACCAGATGGAGTTTCGAGTACTATTAAACGAATAGTTGCCGAAAGTAATTTCTAACCTGATGGAATGGTAATGTTAAAAAAATTCATCCGTATTGGTTCATGGAACATCGGTGCCAGATTAGCACTCTTTATGTTTATTATTGTCGGTGCGACATTAGTTACTCTTATCGCATTAATCAATTACAGCACTAATCAACAAATCGAACAACGAACCGCTCTTGATGTCACTGACAAAACAAAAATGGTGGCCGATATGTTGAATATTTTTGATGCTGGTCTTCGATCACAAGTCAGCGTCGACGCCAAAATTTTCGAGGGCAGTTTCAAAGGCGCAGTTGGGCTTGATCCATCACGTTCCATTGATGTTGCCGGAACCGCTACACCAGTTTTGAAATCGGGCGACGGTGACCTCAACGGAAATTTTCCTGTGTTGGATCAATTCACCAGCCTGTCAGGAGCGATAGCAACGCTGTTCGTCAAGAAAGACAACGACTTCATACGGGTCTCAACATCACTGAAGAAGGAAAATGGTGAACGTGCGGTCGGCACTGTGTTGGATCATACGAACCCAGCTTTTGAAATCGTTAGCGGCGGCAAAAGTTATGTGGGTATCGCGACCTTATTCGGAAAACAATATATGACGCAATACGACCCCATTATCGACAGCGGGGGAAAAGTTATCGGCATATTTTTTGTTGGCGTCAATTTTACAGAGGCGATTACACAACTCAAAGATAAGATTCGGGCCATGAAAATAGGTGACACCGGATATTTTTATGCGCTGGATGCACGGGAAGGAAAAAACCTTGGCACCTTAATTATTCACCCGAGCAAGGAAGGGCAAATAATCCTCGATTCAAAGGACAGCAGCGGGCGTGAATTCATCAAAGAAATACTGGAACGAAAAGAAGGCGTGATACGTTATCCATGGGTCAACACTGAGCGCGGCGAGTCGGAAACACGAGAAAAGATCGTCGCGTTTATGCCGATAAAAAACTGGAATTGGATCGTGGCCGGGGGTGTCTACACCGACGAATTCACGCGAGATGCGACTGCGCTTGCCCATCGCTACGAAGCGATCGGCGTCATTTTATTGCTATGCTTAGGGGGCGCATTGTATTACGTCATGCGTGTGCGTCTTAGCCTCCCCTTGCAGACTGTGATTAATGCCGCAAGAAATTTGGCTCAAGGTGATTTGCGAACCCATATTAGTTCGACACGGGTTGATGAAATTGGCCAATTGATCGAAGCGATTAATAGCATTGGAACAGGCTTGGCGGAAGTGGTCATGCAGGTGCGTGCGAGCACGTCCGAAATTTCTCTGGCTGCCGATGAAATATCAAATGGCAACGCTGATTTATCGGCGCGGTCCGAATCGCAGGCCAGCTCGCTGGAACAAACGGCGGCGTCTATGCAAGAACTGACCGGCACAGTTAAAAAGAATTCCGAGAGTGCCAAGACTGCCAATGATCTGGTGGTTTCGGCAGCTGGTGTTGCCACTAAAGGTGGGCAAGTTGTTTCGCAAGTGATCAGCACGATGGCATCGATTAAGGAGAGCTCAAAGCGGATTGTCGATATTATCAGTGTCATTGATGGAATCGCATTTCAAACCAATATTCTGGCGCTGAATGCCGCTGTGGAAGCTGCCCGTGCAGGCGAGCAGGGGCGTGGCTTTGCCGTGGTAGCTTCCGAAGTGCGTAATCTGGCCCAGCGCTCAGCAGCAGCAGCCAAGGAAATCGCATCCCTGATTCAAGACTCCGTTGCAAAGGTAGATGCGGGCAATTTACTGGCTGAGCAGACTGGAAATACGATGACTGCGATTTTGGAATCTGTCGACAAGGTGACTCACATCATGGCCGAAATTAGCAGCGCCAGTATCGAACAAAGCTCCGGCATTGAACAAGTGAATCAAGCAGTTGGGCAAATGGACGAAATGACACAACAAAACGCTGCCTTGGTGGAAGAAGCTGCGGCCGCAGCGGAAGCCATGAGCGAACAAGTCAATGCAATGGCAAAAATAGTCGGCGTGTTCAAGATTGAAGAACCAACAGCAACAGTAACAAAGCGTCTGCAAAAGTCAGCTGTGTCATATTTGTAAAAAAATAGTATCAACCAGGAGCTCTTTTTCTATGTCTTTTTCTCGTTTTTTTAAAAATAAAATATAGCACATATGGCTCAAATAGATGAGCGCGCCAGGCGCTGTTGTGTGATGTCATATTTATAAGCCGGAGGAAAGAGCCGCTCGAAAAAAGCGATTGGAGTATTGATGGTACTCATTTTTCTCGCTCGCTGATAGACGATTCCAAGTGCTGGTATCAACATAATCTCTCTCAATAAAATCAAAGGCGTAACCGAATGACGGCTCATGGCCGCTCTAAGACAAAGCATGCAGCTTTTGCTGCTCCTCTGACACAGGCCAAATGAGTGCTGTGGTCTGCTGCTGCCAACCTAGCTTCAAATAGAACTCCTCTTTACCTGGAGCAGCAGTTAATGTGATAAATTTATAGCCCACCAATTGTGACCTAAGGTAATTTACAATTTCTCGCCCAAGACCAGATTGTTGACTGTCAGGTTTCACTACAACGTCGACCAAAAGCGCGTAGTACTTGCCATCGTCCATCGTTCTTCCGAACGCGACTAATTCGTCTCCATCGTATACGAATATGACGAAGCTACTTTTTTCAAAGGCGGAACAAATCTCTGAGGGCTGACGGTTGCCCCAGCCCACTTGTTGAAATAGTGAAGCAACTACTTCCCAGTCAACTTTCTGGGTTGTGAATACAAAGTTCAAATTTCACTCCAATACTATTAGATTAGGTTTAAGAAAGAGCAATAGTCGGTTACATTTCTAAAATTGACGAAAAAAATGAAGGGTCGCTGCTGGCCGATTGTGAGCGGTCGTCTCGCCGCTATCAACAGCGCTTGCCGAACCAACGTCACGCTCTTTCATTTTGGGGCGTGAAGCCTACTTATTCATCAAATGCCGTTTGCGCTTACACCATTTCGCAAAACAGACCCAAGTTATCAATGGAAAAATCCAAAAAATGACGATTGCAAAGTAAGGGAGATTCGATCTCGAAGCAGCCAGAATAGCTGTAATTAATATAGAAAATGCGAATAAAATTGTGGTCCAAATTTTCTGCAGTGCCGTAACCTTCGAAACAAGAAGATAAAGAAAAAATGCCAAAATCAACCCCATAAAGGGCAATATTACTGCCAAAAATAATATGTCCATTTTCCCCAATTTGCTGTCCTTTGTTGGTACCGAAGCTGATTTATTCCGATTAAGGCGGACATGCAAAGCTTTGGTGTTCGCTTTGAGCCGGGCCGGATAAAACAAGATCTTTACCGTTGCTAGGCGTTGGTGCACTTAAAAGTTGAAGTAAAAAGTACCCCAACTCCGATCATTAATGCAGGAACTTTCTGACTACG
>NZ_JASJXN010000088.1:0-3888 GCF_035018705.1 Undibacterium sp. RTI2.2
GGTTTTGGTATTGTAGTAACCGTCATCGTAGTTTGTGCCACCAGCTATATCATTACCTCCGTTGAAGCAACAGAGAAAAAAACTGATTCGCCAGCTACTTTATCAGCTGGATCGAAGTCAGATGTAAAGCCCGATGCAGGGAAAATTAGTTATCCCCACAATGCACCTCAACTGTCTTCGGTCAAAGTTGCTGCCGTCAGTGAAGTTAGTGTTCCAATCGCGGAGGCGATGAATGGCAAAATAGCCTACGACGAAAACGTCACCGCACGAGTAAGTTCACCAGTTCTTGGACGCGTATTGTCATCGCATGTTGAAGCCGGTGACAAAGTAGCAAAGAACCAATCGCTGGCTGAACTAGACTCGCCAGATTTAGCCACTGCAGATGCCGACTGGGCCAAAGCAAAAGCGGATGAACAACGCAAAAAACTTGCCTTTGACCGGGCAAAAAATCTGTTCGAGCATGAAGTCATTGCGCGCAAAGACTATGAATCTGCTGAAGCCGATTTTTTACAGGCAGTAGCAGAAACTAAACGTAGCAGCCTGCATATGCGCAACCTGAACGCAGTTGGCAATGAAAATGGTAAGTTCTCATTAAAAGCACCCATCGCCGGCTTAGTTGCAGATAAACAAATCAATCCCGGCATGGAGGTGCGTCCGGATGCACCAAATCCATTATTCGTTATTAGCGATTTAAGCAAACTTTGGGTATTGATTGATGCACCCGAACGTTACATCGACAGTATTCATCCAGGCCAAAAAATAGCAATGTCATTTGATGCCTATCCAGATCAATTATTCGATGCCAAAGTAGATCGGGTCGGTTTAGCGCTGGACCCGAACACCAGACGCATACAAGTGCGCGGCGTTTTAACTAATCCCGATCAAAAACTACGTCCTGAGATGTTCGCCCGAATTTCTTTCCTCAGTGACAGCGACAAAAAAGCCATCAAGGTACCTAATACAAGCCTGATCGCGGAGGGGCTTTATAGCTATGTCTTTGTTGAGAAAAAAGAAGGTGAATTCCAAAAACAGCGTGTCAACGTTGTTCGTCGTGGCCAGAACAATAGCTATGTCGATAGCGGCTTAAATGCTGGTCAACGGATAGTCACTGAAGGCAGCTTGTTACTCAATGCTGAGGTGGCTTCTCATGCTCAATAAGTTTGTTGATTTTGTTCTGACTCAGCGCGTATTTGTATTAGTACTGACAGTAGCGCTAGTTGTATTTGGCTATCGCGCACTAGGCATCTTACCGATTGAAGCCTTCCCCGATGTGCAGGATGTACAGGTACAAATTGTCACTCAATTCCCGGGACAAGCGGCGGAGGAAGTTGAGCGAGCCATCACCTTACCGATAGAGCGCGAGATGAGTGGTGTTCCAGGCCAGACTCAAGTGCGCTCGGTATCTATTACCGGTCTGTCGGTTGTTACCATTACCTTTAATGACGGTACGGACGACTACTTTGCGCGCCAGCAAGTACTGGAAAAATTACAAGGCGTCACACTGCCGAATGGCATTCAGTCCAGCATTGCACCGTTAACGACTTCGGTTGGTGAAATCTATCGTTATGTGATTGACGCACCGACAGGCATGTCAGAAAACGACATCCGCACTTTACAAGATTGGGTCGTCAGGCCTGAATTGAGAATCGTCTCAGGTGTTGCAGATGTCGTCAGTTTTGGTGGCACGGTAAAAGAATACCAAGTCCAAGTAGATCCTAATGCCTTACGACGTTATGGCATCACCCTAGATCAAGTCAATCAAGCACTGGCAAATAATAATGTTAACGTTGGTGGCGGCGCTGTTCGCCGTGGTGACGAAACGTTGATCGTCCGCGGAGTCGGCTTATTCAACAATAAAGAAGATATTGGTCGCGTCATTGTCAATGCAAAAAACGGCAAGACAGTATTACTCTCGGATGTAGCCGATGTAGAAATTGGTAGCCGCCCGCGCTCTGGCAATATCTCTTATAACCAAGGTGACAGCTATGTTCTTGGCATCGTACAAATGGTCAAAGGCGGTAACGCGGCCAAGATCATTACTGAGCTGAAGAAAAAAATTGAAGTCGTCAATACCAAGTTGCCAAAAGGTGTACGTCTGCATCAGATCTATGATCGTACCGAGTTACTCAACCATACGGTCAAAACAGTATTTGAAAACTTAGTCGTCGGTGCGGTATTAGTGATGACGATATTGATCCTGTTTTTACGCAATTGGCGCGCTGCGTTAATCGTGGTAACGGTGATACCGCTATCCCTACTATGCGCATTTATCATGCTCGATCTAAAAGGCATTCCTGCCAACCTGATTTCTTTGGGGGCAGTAGACTTTGGGATCATCATCGATAGCGCGGTCGTGCTAGTCGAAGCATTAATGGTGCGGCTAGCCTTGAAACACCATGATTTAGAACATCAGAGTAATCTCTTCCTCTGGCGCAAACAGGTGCTGAAACAAACCGTGGTTGAAATGGGGCACCCTATTCTGTTTGCCAAAGCCATCATCATTCTGGCGTTTATTCCAATTTTTACTTTCCAGCGGGTTGAGGGAAAAATCTTCTCACCTGTCGCCTTAACGTTAAGCTTTGCGATGTTGGGTGCCTTGATTTTAACCATGACCCTGATCCCGACCTTACTGGCGCTGACGATGAAGCGTCATAGTCTGGCAGAAAAGCATAGCAACTGGATGCAAGCCGTACAGGACTGGTACCGTAAGCTACTCTATAAAACAGATGGAAAAAAACGCACAGTCATGATCGTATCTTGCATCGTACTTGCGATTACTTTGTTACTGGCGCCCCGGCTTGGTAGTGAATTTTTGCCTAAGCTGGATGAAGGAAATATCTGGTTGACCGTCAGCTTACCGCCCTCCACTGCACTAGAGAAAACGCGTGAAGTAGAGCGTCAGGTCAGAGCTATTTTGCTGAGTTATCCCGAAGTCAGCACCGTGGTATCCCAAGTCGGCCGCCCAGATGATGGCACTGATCCGAAAGGTCCTAACAGTATGGAAATACTGGTTGATCTAAAACCACATGATCAATGGAAGTTCGCCGATAAAGAAAGTCTGATCGAAAGCATGACCGCCAAGATCGGGACACTACCAGGCGTGCCGACTAATTTTTCCCAAGTGATACAAGATAATGTGGAAGAAGCTCTATCGGGCGTCAAAGGTGAAATCGCGGTCAAAATTTTTGGTCCAGACTTGGATATCCTGACTCAAAAGAGTGAACAGATTTCTGGAATACTCAAAGGCATTCGAGGCGCAAGTGATGTGGACGCAATCAAAAGCGGTGGTCAAACACAACTCAATATTGTGATTGACAGAGAAAAAATTGCACGCTTAGGTATCAACGTATCGGATGTAAATAATACGATACAGACCGCCTTAGCGGACACACCCGTCAGCACGTTTTATGAAGATGACAAACGCTTTGACATCACCATCCGATTAAAAGCTGCCTACAGAGAATCGATAGATGGCATTGGCAGTCTGCAGATCAACTTACCTAACGGCGCAGGTACTATTGATCTAGCTGATCTGGCACACATTGAGGTGCGCCAGGGAGCGGCACGTATCAGTCGCGAAGCCGGTGGCCGCAATGCCTCGGTCAAAGCGAATTTATTAGGACGGGATCAAGGCAGTTTTGTAGCAGAAGCGCAGCAAAAAGTTGCTGAACAAGTGAATTTACCGACCGGTTATTACATCGTCTGGGGTGGTCAGTTTGAGAACCAGCAACGTGCAGTCAAGCGCTTAGAAATCATTGTACCAATAACGATTTTCCTAATCTTTGCATTACTGTTCTGGGCCTTTCGCTCAATCCGTATGGCAATGCTTATCTTGATGATGGTACCTTTTACGATGATAGGCGGAATCGCTGGTTTAGCACTGGCGGG
>NZ_JASJXN010000089.1:0-3685 GCF_035018705.1 Undibacterium sp. RTI2.2
GCTCGGTTTCAAGACCTTTTACTGCGCTCGAACTGGTTCTGACGGGATAACGCAATGAGGGTTTCTGCCGCATTATTGATCGAATGCCGGAATTTCCATGGAATGGCCCTGTGTCCGTCAAACTGGATGGACTGCGCGTGACACCGCAAAAATATTGGTCTGCAAACGAGATCGCCGCGCCTTCGATTTCGAACCGGCTCTTGCGGATCATCCGCGTCAATGCGATCTTGGTTTAGCTAGCGGGACAAAACCGCCTATATCGTTAATATAACGAAAAACAGATTAAACTCTTTGCTTGCTCTTGCAGTCTCGTAGACGATGGAGGGAGTCGAGATTTAACGACATAAACCAATCCAAGGTTTTTGCTGCAACGCCGGTGGGGCAGTTTTAGATGCAAATCAACAAATACTCTCAATCACATTACAAAAATAAACTGTTCACCAACGATGCTCGAACTCCAACACATCTGTAAAATTTTTGACGGTAAGACTGTGCTGCAGGATATAAATCTTAAGGTGCAGAGTGGGACAACGCATGCTCTTATCGGTTCCAGCGGTTCGGGGAAAACCACTCTGCTCCGACTAACATTGGGGTTAATTCCGTTGGATAAGGGCTACGTCAAAATTAACGGACAACCCTTACTGTCGTTTTCGCGTGCCGAATGGGCCGACAAAATTGGCTATATCCCACAAGACGGAGGACTCTTCCCCCATTTGTCTGCGCGAGAAAATGTAGTCATGGTCGCGCGTTTGCGAGGCTGGGAGCGCGCGCGGCTAGCTGCGCGTTTTTCTGAGTTGGTGAGTCTCGTCGATTTGGACGAAACTATTCTGGACCGATTCCCACATGAGCTCAGTGGCGGACAGCAACAGCGCATCGCCATCATGCGCGCTGCTTTCATGGATCCGCCAGTTATGCTGCTTGACGAACCAATGGGCGCACAACTACCCCCACGCCAGTGCTCGATCTCCTACCGTCACTTATTGCACCTAAAACAAATCGACCCCGCTACGCACGATTTTTCTGATCGATTTGTTCATTAACCCTTCTTTCCAACGCGAATTGCGCCATGTATTGAATCGCGGTGAGGCAGTGCATAATCTGTATCGAGCACTCCATACCGGCAAAATCCCGGCCGGGCTGGCAAAACGTCATGATTCGCTGGTTGCCGTTTCATCCAGTTTAAGTTTGCTCAGCTATTGCCTGATGGCATGGAACACTATCCACATGGACCGAGCCAAAACAGAAATAGAATCGATTGGTGGTGAACCTCTGCGCTCAGAAGATTTACGCAAGATTGCGCCTACTAATCTTGAGGGAATTAATTTGCGCGGCACGCTTGAGTTTCCCATTGCTGATTTTGCGAGCAGGATTTTGCCGAATAGTCTGCCCGCTGCACTCGTTGCAACAAAGCGATCAGCGTGACGCCAGATACCTCTGAAAAACGATTGAAAGGCTAACGTTGGTCAGCTGACCGTGATTTTGGCACTTTGACGGGCAACTCTGGTGCCCTAAGCAGCCGTAAAGATATTTCAATGAGCGTCGATAGTGGGGCGTAAGCTGCCAGTCGCGGTGAGCCACCAATCGTCAAGTCAATTGCTTACATAGCAACATAACGAGCTAGAGTGCCTACCGCAGGTCGACAAAAAGCAACACAAAATAACTGATTGGGCATACAGTATTCATCCATTAATTGCGCTATGAATGTTGCTGCCGTGTCAGCCACCAGTCATTCCGATGTTCCGCAAGCCGCTGTTTGCCGCCCACATGCCCGGCACGCATCAGTGCGTCCGGTACAAGGTCAAGCCGCCCCCAAGCTAGCCCCCGCGCTGTACCAAGTCCGTCATCCTGAGCAAAGCCTGTTTTATCGCACCATCGCTGGTCACTTCGAAACCTGGCTCGCGCTTGCCTCTAGCGGACAATTTGACGGGCAAGGTGATCTGCACACGCCAGCGCCTTATGTCGAGACTGCGTTCCGCAAATACCTCGAGTGTGGCATCTTTGCTTACGGCTTCGCCCGCGCCCGCTGCGATGCTTGCGGTCATGATTTTCTGGTCGCGTTTTCCTGCAAAGGGCGCGGCGTTTGCCCATCGTGCAATACACGGCGCATGGTCGAGACGGCAGCGCATCTGTCTGATCACATTTTTCCCAAGCTGCCAGTGCGGCAATGGGTGCTCTCGCTACCGAAGCGCTTACGCTATTTTTTACAGAATGATCCCAAAGCACTCAATACCGCACTGCGGATATTTCTGCGGGTGATTCTGGCTAGCCTGCAGGCACATTGCCCCAGCGCTACGGCAGTCGATCGCCGTCTGGTGCAATTGGCGGCCTGCGCTTTCATTCATCGTTTTGGCTCGAGTCTCAATACCCACGTGCATTTTCATATTTGTGTCGTCGATGGTGTGTTTGAGGCGGTGGATGCGCATGACGGTGACGATGGCGATGTGGGTAGCAAAGTGAAGTTTCATGCGCTGGCGCATCTCAGTGCCGATACCATCGCGCAGGTGCAGAATGAAGCCAAACGACGCATCGTACGTGCCTTCGTTAAGCGTGGTTTGCTCGACAGCATTGATGGCGAAGTGATGCTGCTAGCGCGCCATGGTGGCGGCTTTTCGGTCGATGCCAGTGTTTACATTGCAGCCGATGACAGGGCTGGGCTAGAGCGATTACTGCGCTATTGCGCCCGTCCTCCATTTGCCATGGAAAGGCTGCACCGCAAAGGACAAGGGCATTTACTCTACCACTGTCCCAAACCGCAATCGGGTGGCAAGCAAGGCGATTTGATACTGACGCCATGTGAATTCATCGCCAAGATCGCTGCGTTGGTGCCGCCACCACGTACGCACCGTCATCGTTACTTCGGCGTGTTGGCACCGAATTCACCGCTCAGAGCCGCAGTCACCGCCATGGCGCCCATGCCGGTGATGCCGGTGATTTCTCCTGAGGTGCAGACAATACCGTCAGACCAAGAAGCCCAGAGTCAGAGTAATACTAAACGTTCGCCCGCACGCTACCTGTGGGCAAAATTGATCGCGCGAATCTACGAGGTGTTCCCACTGCTATGTCTGCACTGCGGTGGCCAAATGCGCCTGATCGCGTTCGTCAACGATGGCGCAGAAATTCGCAAAATTCTTGACCATATCGGCGTAGAACCAATCCCGCCAAAGATCAGCAAAGCACGCGGCCCACCCTTGTGGGATGCCTGTGATGAGGCCGAACCAGAGGAATACTTTGATGCCGAGCCAGATGTGGATGTTGGGCAATATGGGCCCGATGAAGATGTCGATCAGAGTGTGAATTGGTAAGGCTAATTTTCTAATTTTTCAATATGGATGCGCGCTGCTTGGCGCATCAGGGCTAGTTTTGTGTCTGCGTTTCATCGGGTGATGTTTTGAGACGATGGTTGTTGCGATTTTGTGTGGATATGATGTCACGCGTGGAAAAGTGTTGTGCAATCCGATCTGATTAGATCGAAACTTGTACTTATGATCACTTGGTTAAGGGAGTATACTTCGCTTAGGTGGCTTGAATTTCCTATCCGCTGCGCGGCTATGATTATGGCGACGCGTATCAAGCGCTGGTCAAAGAGTTAAACAAACAAGGTAGAGTCATTCTGGAAGCAGACCCCGTATCGGTTGCCCGGATGTTAAAAGCCAACACGACCCATATCACGATCATGGCACCATCG
>NZ_JASJXN010000090.1:0-3670 GCF_035018705.1 Undibacterium sp. RTI2.2
TGGGCATCGGGGCGATCAGTAAAATTGAGGCCGCATCGTAACATCACCGCTTTTCGAGTTTGAAGTGCACCAACGCCCCTTTGAGCACAATACCCGCGTGCAACTCAAGCAGGTGTTTGAGGCGATCCGCGAATTGATGACCCCGCCGGAACCGGAACCGGTGAAGAAACGTCCGATTGGTTTTGTGGAGCAGGACGAGAAGCCGGGCAAACCTAAAGCGTCTAAAGCAAAAAAATAAGCCTCCTTTTTTAGCCGCTAAAAATAGAAGCCACCCGCATCCGGGTTACCGGAGGGAGTGGCTTTTTTATTTTATAAAAGAAGAGTAATTTTAAACGTTGAGTTCGAGGTAATCATTTACGCCTGTCATTTGGCATCGCTGGAATATGACACATTCCATACGGCGCAATTGCTTCGCATTGTCGCCCTACGCGAAGATTACGCCTTACCGAGTTACAAAAAGATTGCGCCTTACCGAGTTACTGGGGGGCTAATGGGTGACCCCTTTGACTGATTTTCTAATTTCCCATCTTGAAAGTTTTCGAAAAATTTCTATCCAACCATTGATAAAAATCTCCTCGCATTGCAACCGGAGTACCGTCTATCATACCTAGCTCCCCGCTTCCATCAACAAATATTGATGCAATTGGTACGTCACTTTTTTCGTCGAAAAATTTTACACCCCAGCGTATATCGATTTCAAATTTATCATCAGGTTTAAAAAATGTTGTTGATTTAATCGCTGCCAATAAACTTTTTTCAAGAGCGTCACCCCAGAGCCGTCTAATAATCAATTTTCTGTCAAATAATTTTTCTATATCCATTGGTGAAACAGTTTGACGAAATTCTGTAGTTGGATTTATCCAGATGATTTCAACAGATTTCACGCGATGCTCGCGAATGTAAGACGTCAGCTTATTCTGTTTAACTTGTGCTTCCTGTATTAGTTCTACCTTGCTAAAACTTGGGCTTGAAATGGACAATAAAAAAATAGAACTCAATAAAAAGGAATATGATTTTTTCATGAGAAATCGCAATCTAAAATAGAAACTTGAATTCGCGAAATATTTATTACAAACGAAATTACAAAACGGTAATTTAATTGTGATAAATATTTATTTTTTGCACTCACAATCTTTAGGTCTCATCGTGGGCGATGTGACTCTTTTTGCTTTCCCACCGTGATTATTTCGGATACTTTCTCCTAAAATTTTTGCGGCGATACTTTCAACCCCCTCGATCACGCGTTGTTCTTCCGCGTTGCCGTAGTAAGGAATTCTTGGAAGACGGGGCGCTCCGCGTGGAGCTCCATCTGCATGCCCAGCCTCATGCCCCAATCCTAACGCTGGAGTTTGAGAACCTCCATTTGGCCTCCCATCTCTATCGCGAAGACATAATGCACTAGTAGGATCCCACCTTATAAAATTATTTTCCTCTATAAATCTATCATCGTGCTCACTATTGATGATGATGGAATACACTTCTCGCGATCGCTCCAATCTATCAAATATTTCCTTCATTTCGGGAATTTTATCCAGGTAATCCCTGGCTTGTTGATATGCTCCATTCATATCGCCGTAGACCAGCAGAATTAGGCCAAATGAATCACTAGACTGAAGTGGATTGCCTCCGACATAGGTGTAAGTGTTTATGCCGCCTCTGAGCCCAATCGGATCAGAGGCGGCATAAACACTTACAGCTATGTGAACGGGAATCCAGTCGGTCTTATTGATCCGGAGGGACTTGATGGGCGTCCTCCCGGCTGGAGACAGCCGCCACCGCCGCCACCTTTGGCACCTTCTCCAGCTGCAAAGGCTCTTATATGCAAATATATAAAAGAGTGTAAAGGGAACGTCCAATGTGCTTTTGGAAAAGAAAATGATGCCAGAAAAGAAAAAGCACCTGGTGGAGTCGGGAGGCCAAATTGGTATAAGCCAGATTATCGGGAAGCAGAAAACTATTTATATTCTGCGGGCTGGCCGAACGAAATTGGTGGTACACGCACCGGAGTCGCCATTTGGCAACTCCATAAGATCCTTCCAGGTACAGCAACATCTCCTTTTTCTATGGATGCTTGGATGGCTGGAATGGCAGGTATTGAGCGTCAAAATAAATCTCCAGATGATTGGATGAAATGGTGTGACGATTGTGAAAAAAAATAAACGAAAAATCTTATTAGGTATCTTGCTCTTTCAAATTGGAGGAGTTATATTTTTTTTGAGCGCACTATCCAATTTTTTTCCTACTCTAAATCTATGGGTTCGGGTCGCGATATCTGGGGCCTTATTGATTGGTTTTGTTGGAAGCGTATTGAGCATTAAGAACCTTTTTTTCTTAGGGAAAATGGGAAGCTGGTGCTTCTTGTTATATGTGCTTGCGACATCAATTCCTGATCCTGACTATTATTCGTGGAACGATATTAAAGTGCCAAATAGCGAAGATGTAGTATTAAGAAATCTAATTTTGTTTGCGCTAGGTATTTCAATGTTGATTTGCTTTTGGCTACTTGGGAAAACGAGCAAGCGCAGTCCAGACTAAGGTCGGTGCAGCCAGGTAGGGTGAGCACCACTGTATCTAGGTAGATGATGAAAATTAAAATCTCAAAAGTGATCTAGCGCAGAGCGCAATCCACATGCGGGCTACAAGCCAGATAGGCTTAAAACCCGCATGGATAAAGCGCAAGCGAGGCATGCTATTTTAAAATTCTAGATAGACTAAGCTCTTCTTTTATAAAATAAAAAAGCCACTCCCTCCGGTAATCCGGATGCGAGTGGCTTCTCTTTTTTAGCGCCTAAGAAAGAGCGATTATCTATTGGTGCACACTCGCCATGATGTTGCATGCCATTCATATGTCACCATATGTCGTTGTATGTCATTTTGCATTAGCTCATATGTCATTTTATATGCTGTTATCGGCCTTAAAAATCACCTCGACCACTAAAGACAGGCAAGCCAATTCAAGACAATAGGCGATACACGGGAGACCCGTCCCCCTATTATTTATCACACACCACGCAACCTCACGGTTTCTCTCAACAGCCGCGCCAGCATTGGATTGGCGGCATATTATGCTAGGCCGATTCCAATATTAAGCTACCCCGTAAAACAGCCTGCAAAGCCAAGGGTGGCGCAGCTATCACCCCTATTACAGGGAAAATCGTTTTATTTTAAACAGTCTCTTCTTACAATAAAAAAAGCCACTACCTCCGAACTTCCCGGATGCAGTGGCTTCTTTTTTTAGTTGCTAAGAAAAAGCTTTATTGCTTCGCCTTAGCTGCCAGGTGTTTATTTATCGACCGATAGCAGCGCTGATTCCATGCGCTGTTTGGCGATCATGGCATCAATCACCTTAATGACTAATTCCTGATCATCAGAGGCCAAACCTTCCAGTACCTGAAAACGTTTGAATAGCCGCGAGCTGGCCAGCGGTGAATCTTCAAGCGGATTGCCGGTCAATAAAAAATCTACCGTCACATCCAAAGCATCGGCCAGTTTCACCAGCATTTCGGCAGGTGGAATATTTAAGCCGCTCTCGTACTTATTGAGTTGCTGAAAACGAATCGCCACTTTAGCCGCTAGCTCTTTCTGCGCCCAATTCTGTTGGCGCGCACTCAATATTGACCAGATAAACGCAGTTATACGCACTGAATATTGACCAGGTAAATTAACCTAT
>NZ_JASJXN010000091.1:0-3610 GCF_035018705.1 Undibacterium sp. RTI2.2
AGCTGGCCTATGACAACACCCACCAGCAGAGTTCCTGCAATGCCTCCCAGAACAAAACGCCCAACCTTGATTTTGCCAACCAGATAGCCGAGTGCAATCGTCGCGAACAGAGCCAGTAACGGCTCGCGTGTAAGCAGATGCTTGATTAATTCCATTGGAGTTCCATGATGAATTTTCGCCAGAGTAAAGTGTGCACCTGCGCTCGGGCATCCAGGTCGATGCCACTGAACGCAATTGGAGAACGATTGACTAGTCAGCTTGCGGAAAGGCGCCAGCGTCCAGTACGCGTTTGAGTATAGTTGGTTCACCTGATTTTTCCTTGTGCGGTACCGAGCACAACAAAATATCGATACGAGCCGCCAAACCGTCCGCACGACGCGGTATTGAACCTTCAGAGTGGGGTTCTATTTAAAAGTAGGAGCTAAGTAGGAACATTTTTTAATGGGTAAAACAAAAAACGTTGGATTATCTGGGTGAGGCCAAAATAGCGGCGGTGTCCAAAAGATATTTATACCCAGTGGCGCTATCAAGTTTTTGAAATTGGTACTCCCCATACAAAATTGGGGCTAATTGAGAACATCACCATTAAATGAGAACCATTGGAACTAACTGAGAATATTTTTAAGGTTAAAGTCAGTTAGATTTCCTGTTATGAAACAATTGTTTCATCTCGTCGATTACCTTAAAGTGCGTTCGGCTATGTTTACAACCGGTTAGTCCATGCTTCAAAGCCAAGGGTATCCACGGATAGTAGCTTATGCGCTTGTATTGCTCCGAAGCGTTGACCTGAAAAACTTTTCAGTCGCAACTGCTGAGCAATTCGCCAGTGCCTTAGATGTGCAAACGAATTTATCGGTAAATGGCTTTCCAGACGATAGAAAGGAATTTGGCAGCGGCTCGAAAGTCTCTCAACATATTTCTCAAGTACGTTCTGTATTGCAGTCAATCCAGCGAGCACTTTAAATTTTCAGGCATCGAACCATAGCTTGAGGTGCCGCTCGAAAGCAACGTCTAAAGGTTCGATCAGCGACTCGGACGACCCAGGCTGGCAGGATTAAAATTATTAATCATTTCATTTATTTTGACACATCAGATTATTTGGATTCGTCACACAAGTGCAAAGCGGAGATTCGGGCGCAACGTCGCATTTCACTCCTGTGTAAATAATTTTAATCCCGCCTACGTCAATATTTTCGATATTTAAATTCGTCTTATACGAGGCCAAGTGAGCGCCGGCCACACTTCCATTTCCAGCATTTGAATCAAATTCTCCATTGCCACTTGCAGCCACAAATTGTAGTTTGTGAATGGATGGGCACTTGGTATCGGCTACTGGTATTCCGCCAGAAAAAGAAATGGACACATCAGCCCCCTGCTTAACAACCGTAGCGTTGGCAAACTGGCTTGCACAAGGGGTTCCAAGTGGGCTTCCATCAGCAGTTCCCATCAAAGTTCCCGTAAATACTCCTAGAACAGTAGCTGGAAGCTCAACGACTGCTCCGGTGTTTGTGGATGTCGCCGCAGGGGAATTTGAAGCATTATTACAAGCACTGAGCATGAATATACTCATTGTAAGAAACAAACATTTTTGCGTAAACATTGGTATTCCTTACTTGTTGTTGTGGCGCCGACTTAATTTTGATCCATCCTGCCGATTAATGAATGTCCAGAGGCAGAACGGCTGTTTCTTTAACCGGAAATTGTGGGTAAGTTTAGCAAACCATTGATGTTTAACCAATAACTAATGAGCGATTCAATCAAATGATCTAGCCGATCGTCGGCGAAGTCCAAGCGGTACGATGATCACGTTGAGAATGCCGAAGACGAGATGTGCGAGAAGCGCCATCAATGCCGCTGGAATCGCCCCTGCCAATATAGTGGAAACGTTGTTAAGAGAAAGTCCCGATATAATCAGTGCACCATATCCTCCGGCGCCGATCAGCGCCGCCAGTGTTGCGGTGCCCACGCTGACGATAGTAGCCGTTTTCAGACCTGCAATGATCACCTGGCTACCCAGTGGTAACTCAATGCGGGTCAGAATCTGCATCGAACTTAAACCAAACGCACGCGCATTTTCAATATGTTTTTTGTCGATACTTTGCAGCGCAGTGTGAGTGTTCAGAACGACTGGTAACAAACTGTAGAGACATAATGCGACTAGCGCAGGCCACAGCCCGATACCGAAGATCGGGATTAAGAAACAAAGCAGTGCTAAAGTCGGGATGGTTTGGATTAGCGCACTTGAAAGTAGGATTAAATGCCCCGCTTTGCGAAATCGGGTCGCCATGACTCCTAGCGGCACGCCAACTACCAGAGAAAAAAGCAGCGAAACGCCAACTAGCCATGCGTGTTCCCTAGTGCGGCGCAAAATTTCCTTGGATAGATTGTCGTTTGAAGTTTTATGAAAAACTTGCGTACTCAAATCCTTCTTGCCACGGAACTGAGAGACGATGTCAGCGAATTTGACTTTATCGATATCCGCAGCGGCGTTCATCGAGCGCATCTCCTCCTCATTGATTGTCCCTTTCAGCCGCAAAAGCCGTTGCCACAAGTCTGGATGGCGGACCGTAAAGGCGTTAGTAACGACCCATACTGCTTCGTAGGACGGGAAGTAATGTAGATCGTCAGTGAGGACATGGAGATTATATTTTTTGATGTTGGCATCGGTCGAGTAAACCTCAATCACATCAACAGAAGCTTTATCTATTGCTTCATATACCAAGCTATGCTCCATGCGAATCACTTTTTCAGGGTCGAATTTAAAGTGGTAACGGTCAACCATTTCTTGGTAGCCGTCTGAACGCTCCATAAATTCGTAACTGAAAGCGACGCGAGCCTGTGAACTGATGCTAAGCAGATCACTCATTGTTTGCAGCCTATGTTTTTTTGCATAGGACTCTTTGACGGCTAGCGCATAGGTATTGTTAAAACCGAGTGAATCTGAAATTGTTAGCCCAAGAGGCGCCAGGGCTTGCCGAATTTCATCGGTCGATTTTAATCGCGGATTATTGAGTAGTATTTCGGCTAGCGTTCCGGTGTAATCGGGATAAACGTCAATGGCGCCGGCTTTCAGCGCCGCAAACAATATCCCCGTACTTCCCATACCCGATTTACGGTCGACAGAGTGATCTGAGGGAGACTCAATTGTTTGTGCGGCAAGCTCACTTAAGACGTAACTTTCAGTGAATATTTTTGAACCTACAACTACGGGTTGCTCGGCCCTAAGTGACCCTGATATCGACCATAACAAAATGACTAGCGTTATACACCTTTGGATACTCATATCCGGCCTTGTACGGCTGGAAGGCTTGGGTGAGCGCTAATGAATTGCGATACGAATGGATCTGCAGGTTGACAAACTAGTTCCTCATAAGTGCCTGTTTGCATCACGCATCCTTTATAAAGTAACGTAATTCGCTCAGCCAAGAATACAGCCTCACTGAGATCATGCGTGACGATGACAACGGTTTTCTTGAGTCGGTGGAAGATAGTTTTCAACTCATGCTGTAAATCACGTCGAACCAGTGGATCCAGTGCGCCCATTGGTTCGTCAAGCAGCATAACTGGCGGATCCATGAAAGCAGCGCGCATGATGGCGATGCGCTGTTGC
>NZ_JASJXN010000092.1:0-3603 GCF_035018705.1 Undibacterium sp. RTI2.2
GAGATTAAGCAAGACAGTATTACCGTTCTTTAACAATTGAGAAGAAGTAAAGTAGAAATAATCAAAATTATTTCTGTAAAGAGAAGTTAGCAACGACAGTTGTTAATGGAAATTATGGAAGGGTTGTGATTGTATCGAACAAACATAGTATTACAAAGAGTTTGAAAAGCACTGCTGCAAAGCAGAGTTTTAGAAAAAATCAAATTCCTTGAGATACGGCAAACGCTAAAGAAATACTCATAAGTAATAAGAACTATAACCGGTTTTTAGTGATGAACCTGGGTTCAGTAATGAACACAGACACTAGAAGCTAACGTTATAGGGACAAGTGACTAAGTGCACATGGTGGATGCCTTGGCGATATCAGGCGATGAAGGACGTAGTAGCTTGCGATAAGCTGCGGGGAGCGAGCAAACACGCTTTGATCCGCAGATTTCCGAATGGGGAAACCCGGCCGTAAGGTCATTGCAACATGAATACATAGTGTTGCAAAGCGAACGTGGCGAACTGAAACATCTAAGTAGCTACAGGAAAAGAAATCAACCGAGATTCCCAAAGTAGTGGCGAGCGAAATGGGAACAGCCGCAAGTGATAGCAGACTTGATAGTAGAACGGAATGGAAAGTCCGGCCATAGAGGGTGATAGCCCCTTATACGAAATCATATCTGTGGTACTAGGCTTGCAACAAGTAGGGCGGGACACGAGAAATCCTGTCTGAACATGGGGGGACCATCCTCCAAGGCTAAATACTCGATATCGACCGATAGTGAACCAGTACCGTGAGGGAAAGGCGAAAAGAACCCCGGAAGGGGAGTGAAATAGATCCTGAAACCGTGTGCATACAAACAGTAGGAGCGGACTTGTTCCGTGACTGCGTACCTTTTGTATAATGGGTCAGCGACTTACATTCAGTGGCAAGGTTAACCGCATAGGGAAGCCGTAGAGAAATCGAGTCCGAATAGGGCGAAATTAGTCGCTGGGTGTAGACCCGAAACCAAGTGATCTACTCATGGCCAGGTTGAAGGTGCGGTAACACGCACTGGAGGACCGAACCCACTAATGTTGAAAAATTAGGGGATGAGCTGTGGGTAGGGGTGAAAGGCTAAACAAACTTGGAAATAGCTGGTTCTCTCCGAAAACTATTTAGGTAGTGCCTCAAGTATCACCATCGGGGGTAGAGCACTGTTATGGCTAGGGGGTCATCGCGACTTACCAACCCATTGCAAACTCCGAATACCGATGAGTGCGAGCTTGGGAGACAGACGTCGGGTGCTAACGTCCGGCGTCAAGAGGGAAACAACCCAGACCGCCAGCTAAGGTCCCAAAGTATCGCTAAGTGGAAAACGAAGTGGGAAGGCTAAAACAGTCAGGAGGTTGGCTTAGAAGCAGCCACCCTTTAAAGAAAGCGTAATAGCTCACTGATCGAGTCGTCCTGCGCGGAAGATGTAACGGGGCTAAGCGATACACCGAAGCTGCGGATATATCTTAGGATATATGGTAGGAGAGCGTTCTGTAAGCCTGCGAAGGTGTCTTGTAAAGGATGCTGGAGGTATCAGAAGTGCGAATGCTGACATGAGTAGCGATAATGGGGGTGAAAAGCCTCCACGCCGTAAGCCCAAGGTTTCCTGTTCAACGTTCATCGGAGCAGGGTGAGTCGGCCCCTAAGGCGAGGCAGAGATGCGTAGCTGATGGGAAGCAGGTTAATATTCCTGCACCGTCGTATGATGCGATGGGGGGACGGATCACAGAAGGTCGTCAGGCGGTTGGAAGAGCCTGTTCTTGACTTGTAGAAGGCACTTAGGCAAATCCGGGTGCGTAATTCAAGGGGTTGAGACGAGTGAATTAATTCATGAAGCGATCGGAAGTGGTTCCAAGAAAAGCCTCTAAGCTTCAGTCATACGAGACCGTACCGCAAACCGACACAGGTGGGCGAGATGAGTATTCTAAGGCGCTTGAGAGAACTCGGGAGAAGGAACTCGGCAAATTGGTACCGTAACTTCGGGATAAGGTACGCCCTTGTAGTTTGACCCCCCTGCGGGGGAAGGATGAAAGGGTTGCAATAAACTGGTGGCTGCGACTGTTTAATAAAAACACAGCACTCTGCAAACACGAAAGTGGACGTATAGGGTGTGACGCCTGCCCGGTGCTGGAAGATTAAATGATGGGGTGCAAGCTCTTGATTGAAGTCCCAGTAAACGGCGGCCGTAACTATAACGGTCCTAAGGTAGCGAAATTCCTTGTCGGGTAAGTTCCGACCTGCACGAATGGCGTAACGATGGCCACACTGTCTCCTCCCGAGACTCAGCGAAGTTGAAATGTTTGTGATGATGCAATCTACCCGCGGCTAGACGGAAAGACCCCATGAACCTTTACTGTAGCTTTGCATTGGACTTTGAACCAATCTGTGTAGGATAGGTGGGAGGCTTTGAAGCGGGGACGCCAGTTCTCGTGGAGCCAACCTTGAAATACCACCCTGGTTTGTTTGAGGTTCTAACCTTGGCCCGTTATCCGGGTCGGGGACAGTGCATGGTAGGCAGTTTGACTGGGGCGGTCTCCTCCCAAAGTGTAACGGAGGAGTTCGAAGGTACGCTAGTTACGGTCGGACATCGTGACGATAGTGCAATGGCATAAGCGTGCTTAACTGCGAGACTGACAAGTCGAGCAGGTACGAAAGTAGGACATAGTGATCCGGTGGTTCTGTATGGAAGGGCCATCGCTCAACGGATAAAAGGTACTCTGGGGATAACAGGCTGATTCCTCCCAAGAGTTCATATCGACGGGGGAGTTTGGCACCTCGATGTCGGCTCATCACATCCTGGGGCTGTAGCCGGTCCCAAGGGTATGGCTGTTCGCCATTTAAAGTGGTACGTGAGCTGGGTTTAAAACGTCGTGAGACAGTTTGGTCCCTATCTGCCGTGGGCGTTGGAAGTTTGAAGGGGGCTGCTCCTAGTACGAGAGGACCGGAGTGGACGAACCTCTGGTGTATCGGTTGTCACGCCAGTGGCATTGCCGAGTAGCTATGTTCGGAAGAGATAACCGCTGAAAGCATCTAAGCGGGAAACTCGCCTTAAGATGAGACTTCCCAGAGACTAGATCTCTTTAAAGGGTCGTTCGAGACCAGGACGTTGATAGGCTGGGTGTGGAAGTGCAGTAATGCATTAAGCTAACCAGTACTAATTGCCCGTAAGGCTTGTCCCTATAACCTTAGCAGGTTATCTGTTACAAGTATTTGTGAAGTGTTTGCCTGAACCTTACGTCAGTAAGTTGTTCGACAACAGTCACAACCACCACAGCATGCCATGGTCTGGCGTGCTGTGAAAAAAACATTGATTAGTGCGATTCAATCCGCACACTCTACTGCGCTTCTTCCCAATTGGATTTGTTGACCCTCACAGAATAGCGTGACTTAACAGATCAACAAGTTATGCCTGATGACCATAGCAAGTCGGTACCACCCCTTCCCATCCCGAACAGGACCGTGAAACGACTCCGCGCCAATGATAGTGCTGCAACCAGTGTGAAAGTAGGTCATCGTCAGGCTTTTATTCCGCAAAGCCCTTAACTCCATCCGAGTTAAGGGCTTTTGCCTTTTTAGAATTTTGC
>NZ_JASJXN010000093.1:0-3577 GCF_035018705.1 Undibacterium sp. RTI2.2
GGGTAGGCTGCGTACCAGCGCACGCAGGTCAGCATTACTTCAAGCGGATAATGCATTCGTTTGAGTACCTTGCGTAGCTCGTCTATCATTACATGAATCACAAATTTTGTCGGATCGGCAGTCTAACAGAGACGGCTTATTGCGACAGAACCCACGATACTCTGTGATTTAACGCAGGGACTCAAGATGGGTTCGCCAGGTGCTTACTTTTAATGGAGTCACTGACACGGTCATCGATTACTTTCTTCATATCTTTTCCGTCGACTCGTATTTAAAATTGATGCGATTGCAACTGTTTTAATAGCAAATAGAACAGAATAATAATGTTTTTCTTCATGTGACATTAAGTCGATAAACACCTGCAGCTTACGACAAAGTAATCCATTTTTTTACCAAGAACGTCTGAATCCCAGCGAAACTAAATGGTGATCAAACTCATCGCTCAATACTGTCAAGAAGTGGCAGAAAAAAAGTGAGAGTATTGAGCAAAACTGTAATCACACTTTTTAAGTCTTAGATTCAGAAAGGGTTGCAGACTGTCTGAATTGTCGCAAACGGGATTGTCAAAATGCAGAAATGTAGAGTAGGTAGCGATTACAAGTTAGAGATTTAAAAGAAATGTATGTAACGAGGCGCAATCGAATCCGCAAAAAATTCTTTATGGCGGGTGAAAAACAATTCGAAGTATTTTAATGGGCAATCCTTTAAGAAACCTTGAAATTAGCAATTTCATGTTGCAAGGTCTCCGCCTGCTGTGTCAACGCACCAGATGCGGCTGTCGTTTGCTCTACTAGTGCTGCATTTTGTTGCGTGTCTTCGTCTAACGCATGAACCGCTGCCGCCACCTGAGTGACCCCCAAGGCTTGTTCACGTGAGGCAGATGAAATATCGCTAAGATAAACATTAATTTGTTTGGCATTAGTCACCATCGTGGTCATTGTGGTACCCGCTTGCTCGACCACTTTGGTACCGCTGGCAATTTGATCCACGCTATTGGAGATCAGCGTTTTGATCTCAGTCGCGGCGGCGGCGCTTCGCTGCGCCAGATTGCGTACTTCACTGGCAACAACCGCAAAACCACGTCCGGCGTCACCTGCTCTTGCGGCTTCTACCGCGGCGTTGAGCGCGAGAATATTGGTCTGGAAAGCAATGCCGTTAATGACACCGATGATGTCATTAATTTTAGAGGAGGAGGAGTGAATTTCCTGCATAGTCTTAACTACCGTTACTATCACTTTGCCACCATCCTCAGCAACCTTAGCATTATCCGCGGCAAACTTGGCGGCTAAACTCGCCAGTTCAGCCGTATTGTCCACGGTGGAGCCGATCTCTTCCATAGCGGCAGACTGTTCTTCTAAAGACGCCGCGGCAGATTCTGTTCTGGCTGACAGGTCGAAACTTGCAGAGGCAATCTCTGCACTGGTCGCATGTAAAGATCGCGCAGAATGGCGCACCGTACGAATTAGTGCGTGCAAAGAATCATAAGCATGACGCAGATCAATAATAACTTGGGCTGGCTCATCTCTACCCCAAGGTTTGGCAGGTGCACGGCGTAAATCGCCATCAGCCATTTCTTTTAAATGCTTGCTGATCAGTATTAGCCCACCACGGGTTACCAGATAAAAAGTATAGAAAAAATAAAAGGCAAGTAAGACGCCAATCACTAACGCCGCAAAAACAAAATATAAATGCATCTTCATATCACCGACACGTACTGCAAGCAACTCATCTAGCTGATCCATCAATCGTTCTGTCAGTGCATATTGAGTACTAATAGTTTTATTTGCTGCAGCCAAATAGTCCGCCTGTGCTGCAGGCGAAAAATCTTGCGCATCAATGACCGTTTTACGTGCCTGTGCATAAAAAGCACTTGTGGCATCCCGTGCCTCTTTGGCCTTGACTCTATCGGTAATTGATTTGTCTGCGCCATTGGCTTTAGTCAAACCGTCATTCATGTTTGAGAATTGATATTCCGCAACAGGGATCAACTCACTCATACTTTTTTGTTGTTCTGCGGTAATCCCACCAGATTTTAAGATCGTAACACCACGACCACGTAATTGAGCGGTTTTTTCAACGATGTCTGACACCCGAACAAAAACGGCATCCATTACGTAAAAGCTTGCAATATTAGGATCCAAGATAAGATTAGAAGAATCGGTCACTATCCCCATCAGATCAAGCAAAGCTTGGACATGATCCGTATGCGCTTTAAAAACCACTTCTACCGCACCGTTACTTGCAATGGCTTTGGCGTAGGCCTCTTGTACTGCGGCATACGCTTTTGCGGTACCGAGATCGCTACCAAGGCGTTTATCCACTGCAGCTAATTTTGCCTGGGCAGCTTGGAGTTTTTCTTTTACCTCAGCTATAGTCGCGGGCGTTGTACCACTTGCTGCAGCGTTTGAGGCATCACGACGCAGTTGTTGAGCAAAATTCAGAACAGGAAAAATCTCTCGGTTATATTCCACGCCAAGTCGCTCTTTGGATGAAAAAGCGATACTCTCAAAATTTGCCGAGTAGTAAGACCAAGCCATAATCCCCATTGGCAGCAAAAACATCACACAAATTAATAACGCTTTGGCCTTGAACTGCAAATTGCGCATCAGCACTACACCAAGCGTCCAAAAACCATGTGCTTCAAAGGCGCTGGCAGATACGGGCTCACTCTCTGGAGCAGCTAGAAATTTTTGCATTTCTGGACTAACTCTTACAATTTTCGTCATTATCGTGACCTTTTGCGAGAATATTACTGATTTAGTAAACCACTCAACTAGAAAATAATTATTTCTTCGTTGTTTCCACCAAGCAAAAGAATACTTTGCATCCGCGTTGAGCACAATAATCAAAGGTAAAACAGTGTGTCGCGTGTTTCATTTAGCTTTGCAGCATGACTCTGTCGATTTCAGTTTGTAGTTTGGTGATATCTATAGGCTTTGTCACATACCCGTCTGCGCCAGCCTGCTTTAACCTAATTTGATCAGTGGGTTCTGCGTGACCAGTTACCATAATAATAGGCAGATGCGACCCCATGTGTTGTTCTTTTGTACGAATAGTGGCAAGTGCTTCTAGCCCATCCATTACTGGCATCATGATATCCAGAAGGACTAGATCAAAGCGACGTTGAGCAAGGCACTCTAAGGCTTTTTTTCCGTCATCAACGACGACGCCTGAGTGTCCCAAACTGTCAAGCAGGATAATAGCCACGCGCTGCATGAAGTAGTCATCATCAACCACGAGCACATTGAGTGAAGTACCAGGGCGATAGGCACCAGATCGTATCATTACAGACCCTTATAAATTTCGGTTCATTAGTACGATGCAATATATAGAGCTGGTAATTCCTTACAAACATTTTAGCTAAGATAGTGTCAGAGTAGTTATGGACAGATGAAAGAATCCAGCTTTTACGATAAAGAATGTGTGTTGCACAAATTGGATATGCCTTAGTATCGATTACGTCAGAAGCTTCAAGACATCAAGACGTCATAAGAAAACTATAATGAGGTTCTTGCAAAACGAAACACCGGAGAGTAATTTTATTGCGAGAAGCGCAAAATAGATGAGAAAGGAGCGG
>NZ_JASJXN010000094.1:0-3379 GCF_035018705.1 Undibacterium sp. RTI2.2
TAATTGAACAAACTATCTTTTCTAAAAATAATAAAAATCAAAAATTCTTTTCGAATTCTTTCTAAAAGAAATCAAATATAGCTTGTAGGAAAAACTCCTACGAGTTTTTTCTGTTTTTACTCATCTTAAATACCTCTTCCTGCCTATACTCCGGTATTTTTCTTGCATCCACAATGTATCTCACTGGCAACGAACTCTGTGCCGGGTTAAACAAGATGGAGGGTAGAAAAATGACACCGAACGATATGATGGCTGAAATTCGCGACGCTAACTTAAGTTATCTGATGCTCGCTCAGCAAATGATTCGTGCTGACAAAGCTACTGCGATATTTCGTTTAGGCATAGCGAAAGAAATCGCTGACCTGATTGAAGGGTTGAACAACGCACAGATTCTTAAGCTTGCTGGCTCTAACATGATGCTTGCTCGCTTTAGATTTGAAGACAGTGCCATTTTGTGCATGTTGACAAATTATAATAAAGAACGCGCCTTGGCACATTCTCATGCTGCAATTTTAATGGCTGGACAAGCTGTTGAAGAAATTCATTAAAGAGATTCATTAGTTTCTGACTATTTAATAATTTTTCAACACTGAGGTGAGCAAAATGGCTAGCAAAAGCGTAGTAAATGAAGCACACGAAATTCGGTTGGCAATTGATTTAGTCAATCTTGGCGCACGTTTGCAGCTTTTGGAGTCCGAAACGAGTTTGTCTCGCGAGCGATTGTTGAAAATATATAAAGAGCTAAAGGGTGTATCACCTCCTAAAGGGATGCTGCCTTTTTCTACAGAATGGTTTATTACTTGGCAGCCAAATATCCATTCATCGTTATTTATGAACATTCACAAGTATTTGCATGATCATGCGGATATCAGTGGCATTGAAGCTGTTGTCAAAGCTTATCGACTTTATTTAGAACAAACACCGCCTCAAGCAGGTGATGAGCCAGTGCTGTCATTGACGCGCGCTTGGACCTTGGTGAGGTTTTTTGATGCGAAAATTCTGAAATTCACAAAATGCAACAAATGTGGCGGGCAATTTGTTGCACACACATTGGATTTGCATGATGATTATGCATGTGGTTTATGCCATGTCCCTTCACGAGCAGGCAAGACTAAAAGAGCGCGTGAATTAGACTCAATAGCGATGGTTGCATAATGCAGACGATTTTTCGGAGCCTTTTTGAACCTAAGGTCAAAGCAAACAAACGAAAATGATATTTCTTTGGCGGGTAAGCCATTGCTCCCGCCTGCCTTGCAGTCGTTATTGATACAGATTTTTTCCTTCCTTCTTTGCCTCCTCATTACTTTTTTTGTAGGCGTCAGCTTCAAAAAAAATATTCCTCCAATTATTATCATTTTTGCGCAAGCAATTGCTGCCTGTTGTTTTTCATATTGGCGAAAAATGGATTGGTGGTGGTGGATTATTCACTTCTTCTTTCCCCTTGCTGTCTTCGTACTCTTGGCCTTTGATATTCCACGTTATTACTATTTATGTGGTTTTATTTTTTTGGCTTTACTTTTTTGGAGTACGTTTCGCACGCAGGTGCCGTATTACCCATCTAAATCCTCTTTGTTGCCGACGTTATTTGAGTTATTGCCAGACAGACCTGTCCATTTTGTTGATGTTGGCAGTGGGCTGGGCGGCTTGGTTCTCAAATTGGCGCAAGTAAGGCGGGACAGTTTTTTTTATGGTGTTGAAATCGCGCCATTGCCGTGGTTTATCAGTTATTTAAGAGCGAAATTTAATCGAGCCAAAGTTGAGTTTTTATTCCGTAGCTACGAGAGAATTGATTTGAACCAATTCGATGTTGTATTTGCTTATCTTTCGCCTGCTGCAATGCCATCGTTATGGGAGAAAGTGCGGAAAGAAATGACGCCAGGGTCATTACTGCTTAGCTATGAATTTATAGTGCCGAATGTTGCTCCCGACTTGTGTATAAATAAAAATCCTAATGATCCAACACTATATGTATGGCGCATATAATAGTAATCATGTAATGTATTCCTCAGGCAATACTCAATTGCTTTTAAGCTTCAAGAGAATAGTGCAGAGCTGCTAAGAATAAAATATTTGGCTTAGCCAAGAGCTTGAAGTAGTGAGAAATAAACGTCTCTTTATGTAAATTTTTCGTACCTTTTGCGTTATTGTTGTTTGAACTTTGATTGTGATCGGTTATGGTACTCCTAGGTAGTATATTTTATTGTCCAGGTAATACTTGGACAGTAAGGTGTTTTTAATAAAAATAATGGGGAGTATATTGAATTTACGTATATTCTATTCCCGTAAAAAGCAGCGAAGCGTTGTCTCTTATTTTTGTTGATAGATTCGGTTTTTTGCAATTGTTTCCTGTATCTCTTAATTGATCAAATTGATGTGATGATTAATTTACTGATTAATTTCCACGTTTATATTTGGTTCTTTTCTCATAAGGAGTCTGGCTCGTGCTAGTCATCGTTGGCTATATAGTTGTGATGGGGTCAGTGTTCGGTGGATTTGTTATGTCCGGCGGACACATCGCCGTCTTATTTCAGCCACTCGAATTGCTGATGATCGGTGGTGCCGCCGTTGGGGCTTCCTTGGTCGGCAATAACGGTAAAACCCTGAAGGCATCTTTAAAAGCAATTCCTGGTGTATTAAAAGGCTCCAAATACACCAGAGCCTTGTATATGGAATTGATGACCATGCTGTTTGATGTGCTGACAAAAATACGTAAAGAGGGCTTAATGTCAATTGAAGGTGATATTGAAAAGCCGGAAGAGAGTCCTCTTTTTAGCAAGTATCCACTCGTTGCTTCTGACCATCACTTAATGGAATTCATTGCGGATTATTTAAGGTTGATGGTGTCCGGAAATATGGATGCATTTCAGATCGAAAATCTGATGGATAATGAGCTGGAAACGCATCACCATGAAGGTGCGGCACCGGCACATTTTATTGCTAAGTTAGGTGATGGTTTGCCTGCTTTTGGTATTGTTGCTGCGGTGATGGGTGTGGTCCACACAATGGAGTCAGTTGGTATCCCGCCAGCAGAGCTCGGTATTTTGATTGCACATGCTTTGGTAGGAACATTCTTAGGTATTTTGCTCGCTTATGGTTTCGTTGGGCCATTGGCTGGTCTGATGGAGCAACAACTGGACGAGTCCTCTAAAACCTTTCAATGCATTAAAGTAACTTTGCTGGCCAGCTTAAACGGATATGCTCCGGCGCTTGCTGTTGAGTTTGGGCGTAAAGTTTTGTATTCGACGGAGCGACCTACATTTAGTGAGCTAGAAGAACACATTAAGCAATCTAAATCTAAGTAGATAGAGGTTCTTGCAAAACGAAACACCGGAGAGTAATTTTATTGCGAGAAGCGCAAAATAGATGAGAAAGGAGCGGC
>NZ_JASJXN010000095.1:0-3048 GCF_035018705.1 Undibacterium sp. RTI2.2
GATAGGTTAATTTACCTGGTCAATATTCAGTGCGTATAACTGCGTTTATCTGGTCAATATTGAGTGCGCGCCAACAGTTTTGTACCTTTGTTCGTCAGATAAGTCCGATGAAGCGTAATGACATTGCCAGCAGAATCTTTGACAACCGTTAGCATGGTCGGCAGCAATCCACGCATCACACGCTTGTCATTGACCGATTCCCAGAACTCCATTTTGGTATGCAGGCGAACTGACTTATCAATTTGATCCAGATCCGTAAATGGAACACGATTTTGCAAATAACGCCATGCGGCATCGTTGCGTTTCATCCATTGTGACTGCATCCAGGCTTTTTTCAGATTGATGGTATTCCTGCGGATTTCATCGGCAGTTAATTCATCCTCTTGTGCTGTGAAGACTTTTTTGACAGGCGTAATTACAATATCGTTGCCTTTCAACAATGCAAACACATCGGCATAGGACAAATCTAATACCTCGTGAATTAATTGCATTCCGTTTCCTGCCCCGCAATGCTTACAGATCCAATTGCCTTTGCCACGGTAATTGGTGAAACGGAACGCTTTTTCTTTCCCGCAAATAGGACACATAAAATGCTTGTTCTTGTCCTTCGTAAAAAAATACGTCGGGAACGAGTCGATTTTTTTAAGGGTCTCTTCCCAATCAATTTTGAGGGGGTCAAACGGTTGATAATGTTGCTGCATATTGATCCTTTCTCAAAAGTGTTGATCAAAGTGGTCCATCACAAATCCAACTTTGGTGGACAAAAAAAACCCACTAAACATCTAGTGGGTTGGGTTAGAACAGAGACTGCTCTACAACATCAGCAAGGCTTAAAAAGCCTATATGTTGTCACTGTGTCGTACGTCTCAAAACGGAATATCATCGTCCATGTCAGCAAAACTCGGCGCAGTACGTTGATTTGCTGTCTGACGTGGTGCGGCAGGCGCTGCTGATCGTTGAGCCGGTGAAGTAGACTGATTCACTGGAGCGGATGGAGGCGTCCGATTTGATCGGTGCTCATCGGAATCCTGATGGTCATTGCCTGGTGCTCTACCGCCTAACATTTGCATCGTGTCTGCTTTAACGTCAGTAGCGTATTTTTCAACGCCGTCTTTGTCAGTGTATTTCCGCGTGCGAAGGCTACCTTCAACATAGACCTGTGACCCTTTCTTCAGATACTGACCGGCAATTTCAGCTAGCTTGCCAAAGAAAGTAATGCGATGCCATTCGGTCTGTTCTTTTTTCTCGCCGGTGGCTTTGTCTTTCCAGCTTTCTGTCGTGGCAACGGTGATACTGGTCATGGCGTCGCCGCTAGGCATATAACGGGTTTCAGGATCACGTCCGAGGTTACCGATGATTTGTACTTTATTAAGTGAAGCCATAATTGTTCCTTTTGGTTATTGTGCAGTGATCGACCACTGCCATTTAAGTTTCATGACCGGTTTCCAGTCTTTATCGAAAATGGGCTCCTTGGTCTTTTTGTTAATGAGTTGTACTTCTTTCTGTTCGAGTCGTTGCACTTGAATATTGTCACCAATTTTTGCATTGATCAGCGAAAGAGCTTCCTTCAATCCTTCGCCTTGAATTACTTTGGGTCCAAAATTGGCGGTATCAAGCGTGATCGCAAAGTTCGTGTAGGACTGCCCTGGCTTGTCATTGTCAGGAAAAAGCTGATCACCCATCTTGATCAATTTTCCTACGTCCGGCCTCCTACGTTTCGTTGGCTCTGTCATCGGCTTTGGTAACGCAGCAGCTTCTGCAAACCGTGTTGGTAAGCTTGGCGGTGTATTGACTTGCTTAACAGGTTCGACTGTTGTCACTTCAGGAGCTTGGGAGAGTCCGTCTTTGATGAATAGCTCGATTGCCACCAACGTGCTCACATTTTTATAGGTCGCGACGTTGACCCACATCAGTCCGTTGGTTGGGAGGAGTTTCCTTCCCAGATCAGGGTGAACAGTGAGTTTAGATTGGTAGGTCTGTTTAGACACTGTCACCACGCGAGCAGGAGTTTCAGTGAATTGATATTCCACACCATTGAGATCCATCATGGTTGTTATTGGTTCTGGTGGAGTAGATGGGGTGATGATGGGACTCGGTGGATTCGCACGATCTTGAGTGGATGATACCGGGACGTTTTTGATTGTGGTCACCTCCTTCGCCTTTTGACTGGATTGGCACATATGCACCAAATCAGAAAAACTCCGGAGAACCAATTTACATAGCCAGGTGAAAGGGACAAAGGTCGTTGTCATTTAATCTCCTCTGGGGAACATTTCAAAGCTGCAAAGTTTGACCCGTAAAGCGTCACAGTCTGCTGCAATGAGGGGGTGATGTCTTAATGCATGCAAGATGGTGAGATAACTATCACCTTCATAGACATTTTTTTGATTGGAATTTTCGTACTGTAGTACGAGTTCGAGAGGAATCGTGCTGATCCAATAGCCTAAGAGCCAGCCCAAGGTCGCTTCATAATCCTTTTGAAGTGATTTGGGAACGGTCTTCGTTTTTAAGCGTTGCTCAAAAATATCAACGACGTTTTGCCAAGTGGCAGCAATGAGTCCAATCGAAATAATTTCCCAGTCTTGTTCAGACCAATTAGCCGGGTGCGGAATGTCGAGTAAGACAACATCCACTTTTTCATCTTCAGCTAATTCTGGGGGTAATAAATCAGGGAAGAAATCAATCTGATTTTTAGTGGTGAATAAATTCGTGCTAACTTGCGACCCATTAAACAGCGGTGGATCGCAACAACTGCTATTTTTCATGTGCTTCTCCTAAAATAAATTGAGAAGCACCCAGAGGGTTGCTTCCCTCTGGGGTAAAACGCGCAATGCGTTCATTTAACGATGCTAGTTACCTAGCTGAAATTCTGTAGCAATTGAATGCTAATTTGCATACTAACTTGGCAGGAAGTAAGTAGATTGACGATATGAGCGTATGTAAATCGGTGCTTTCTTTATTTTGATCAAAATTGACATCCTCCCCGCCCTAAAGGACGGGGATTCCTACGGCGCTGCGCGATGATTTGCGAGTCGCTTCGGCGGGTTC
>NZ_JASJXN010000096.1:0-3001 GCF_035018705.1 Undibacterium sp. RTI2.2
GTTTGAGGTTTTTTATAATTTGGATATACTCCCCCTAAAACTTACCTCCCGTTGCTCTTCGTAGCTGAATCCGCCCTTTATTTATGTAGGCTTGGTGCTGGAAATTTAAATATACTCCCCTTTGTTTTTAATAAAATTCACCTGTTGTCTAGGTTTCGTATTGGGAGTTAAAAAAACCAGTGGGGAGTATTTTTTTTGCATGCCGTTAGCCATGTGTGCAAGTTCCGATCTGATTTCAAATATGGATCTCCCGTTTGAAAAAAATCATATTCGTTACCTAGTTATTTTGTGAAATTCACTTCTTTTCTCCAAATAATTGCTGTCTAGTTCTTATATTAATTGAATCAAAATCTAAAAAGGCTGATTAAAAATTCCAAGTTGTTTAGATTTTTGAAAATTAGTTCATTTATTTTTATAAAAACTTAATTTACATAAAGTGATGTAAATACATTTTTTTATATTAATAAGCCGATCATTTTTTTGAATTAGTGACGGTCTTTCTTTTGTTACCAAAATTTTCTCTTGTAAAGATTTGTTCACAAAAATTCCCATATCGCGAAAAAACAACGAGCATATTTTCAACTGTTTTGATGTCTGATTAACTGTTTCTTAGTTACTTGGGCAGTAGCCTGTTGAATCCTCATTAAGAATCTATTCGGATCTACAACGCCATTTCAGTGTTTTTGCTGGGATACAGATCAAACGCCTTTACTCTGGTCCACTTGTTTTTTTAGTTTGACTTACTGCAACGAATTACTTCGATGACTTACTTCAACGCTTACCGCGTTGGCTAATACTCATAGGGGACAAAATCCCTACGGCAATTTGAAAATGGAGAGAAAATGAAACAAGCTTTGAAATTGAACCAAGTTTTACGTCCTACCTTATTGGCAGTTCTGGTATCTGGTGCATGTAGCGCGATGGCGGCAGACCGCATTGAGCTGGATAACTTTTTAACCCCATCAGCAAACACAGCGGCAGTCCAGTCTAGGACTTCTCGTATCGCAAGTGTTAATGATTTACTCGGACTTACTACCAGTGAATTGCAAGCATTGCGTAGCAAAACTTATGCTAATGGCAAAGTTGTCACGCGCTATCAACAATTTCATCAAGGCATTCCAGTATGGGGTGAAGGTGTAGTAGAGAGCGTAGCTCCTGGCGCTGCTCAACCGACTTTATCCGGCGCAATGCTGCGCAATGTAGCTAATGATTTGCCAAGTGCGACACCACTTTATTCGGCAAATCAAGCTCTTGCTTTGGCAAAAACACAAGCTCGTGTTAATTCAACCGAAAATGATCAATCTAAATTACATGTCAAATTGGGCGCAAATAATGTTGCCCAACTGATTTATGTGATTTCTTTCCTCGATACATCTAATCCAAATAAACCAAGCCGCCCGCATTTTATTATTGATGCAAATACAGGCGCTGTTTTGGACAAATGGGAAGGTTTAACCCACGCATTGAGTGGTACAGGTCCTGGTGGCAACACTAAAACTGGTCAATACGAGTACGGTACTACCGCTGGTTACGGTTACTTAGATGTGTTGGTTAGCGGATCTACTTGCAAATTGAGTAGCACCAATGTTGATACTTACAATATGAACAGTGCCACTTCTGGTTCTGGTACTTTGCAAACTTTCACTTGTCCGCGTAATACGGTTAAAGCTATCAATGGCGCTTATTCTCCAATGAATGATGCACATTATTTTGGCAACCAAGTTTTTAATATGTACCAAGCATATCTTGGACTTCGCCCTATTAGTCAAAAATTGATGATGAGAGTCCACTACGGTTCCGCCTATGAAAATGCTTTTTGGGACGGTACTGCGATGAATTTTGGTGACGGCGCATCAACTTTTTATCCTTTGACAGCGCTAGATGTAACCGGTCATGAAATTAGCCATGGCTTTACAGAGCAAAACTCTAATCTGACCTACTCTGGCATGTCTGGCGGTATGAATGAAGCCTTCTCTGATATGGCTGGTGAGGCAGTTAAGTACTATGTCAAAGGTACAAACGACTTCAAAGTTGGCGTTGATATCTTTAAAGCAAGCGGTGCATTACGTTATATGTACAACCCGCCATTGGATGGAGGCTCTATCGATAATGCTGCTAACTACACGAGTAGCCTTGACGTGCATTACAGCAGTGGTGTGTACAACAAAGCTTTCTACTTGTTAGCGACAACCTCTGGTTGGAATACTCGCAAGGCATTTGAAGTAATGGCTGATGCAAATCATTTGTACTGGGCCGCTGGTAGTACTTTTAACCAAGGTGCTTGCGGTGTTGAAAAAGCCGCTACTAATCGTGGCTATACCGTTACAGACGTGACGGCTGCTTTCAAAACCGTTGGCGTCAGTTGCGCAACAACTGCACCTACTGCAACCGTGTTGACCAAGGGCGCTGCTGTTACTGGCATTAACCTGGCAAAAGGCGCAACTAAGTTGTACTCCATCGTAGTTCCTGCTGGAGCTAAAAACCTGAGCGTTAAATTGTCTGGCGGTAGTGGTGACGGTGATATTTATGTAAAAGCCAGCGCTGCTCCAACAACAAGTTCTTATGACGGTAAATCTGAAGGATCTACTAATGCAGAAACTGTCACGATTGCAGCTCCAAAAACGGCAACTTACTATGTGCTTGTAAGTGCATATGCAGCGATAAGCAGCGCTTCTTTGGTAGCTACTTATCAATAAAGCTGGTAATACTTAATTTGTACTGATTAGGTATTCAAGTGCTCTAGATTCCCGCTCTATTTAGAGAGGGAATTTTTTTTAGTCGTTGATGAATGAGGCTGTGAGGAGATGTTGATATATTCATTTGATACGCTCAATCTAATTTAGAGTGTTCTGAGTAGATGGCTGCTTACGTTGCTTGTCCTGCTAATATTTGCTCCATTAGCTCTAAATTGTTATTCTTTTGAAATATGAGCTTCTTGCAAAATACCCAAACCAGTAAAGTCGAGCATGGGTGTGGCCACTGTTGCGATTGGTTTTCTTGT
>NZ_JASJXN010000097.1:0-2953 GCF_035018705.1 Undibacterium sp. RTI2.2
AACCGCTTGCCTGGCTTAAAGAAACTTTGGAAAAACTCCCTACCTGTAAAAATAATCGTATTGATGAATTGTTGCCGCTGCGGGCAAAATCGGTTGTTTGCTGATCGTCTAGGTGGGACTGTCGGACGCATACAGAGTCAGTTGTTTTAGAGTGGCATCAGACAGAGTTTATTGCTGCCAATGGCGCGTTCGCTAGGGCTAGGTAAGTTTGATGGGTGGATGCGGCTGGTCGATGACGGTGATACAGAGATCGAGGCGTTGACGGTGCAGGGTTTGTAAGCTGGTATTGGTATTGCTTGTTATCGCTGCACCGGAAGAGCGCATGGACGTAACATGCGATTGTTAGATTTGTTAGATTTGTCAGACTTGTCAGACGTAAAAAAACCGTATCAGGCAATGCGTGATACGGCTTTTTATTATTTCAATAATTAAAAAAACTATCTCTTAAATTTCGCTTCAGCAATCCGGTCTGCTACCACGCTAGTCGCCAAACCTTCTGCATCGGCGCGGGCAAATACTTCTGCCAAGGTATCGCCAATACGACGTACATGAGCATCCATACCGTCTTCTGGTGTGTTCAGATATTCGTAGCAGACCTTGATGATGCCACCAGCATTGATGACGAAATCAGGTGCGTACAAAATCCCTTTTTGACGGCAAGCTTCGCCCATGTCGGCGGTGGCTAACTGGTTGTTGGCAGCGCCAGCAACGATCGTTGCTTTCAGGCGTGACAGCGTGTCTGGATTTAAAGTCGCACCCAATGCGCAAGGGGCGTAGATATCGGCCTGCACATCGTAGATCGCGTCGATGCCGACGATTTCTGCGCCTAATTCTTCCTGAGCGCGATGCAATGCCGCCTGATCGATATCTGCCACGATCAGTTTAGCGCCAGCTTCATGCAGGCGACGGGCGTAGTCGTAACCGACATGACCCAGACCTTGCAAAGCGACGACCAGGCCTTCCATGCTGTCGCGTTTCAGTTGATGTTTGACGGCAGCTTGCGCACCGACGAAACAGCCCAGAGCAGTAAATGGTGACGGATCGCCACGGTCACCCAAGCCTGCAACGAACTTGGTTTTTTTAGCGACGTTTGCCATATCGGCTGGGCTAGTGCCCACATCTTCTGCTGTGACATAGCGGCCGCCAAGGCGCTCAAGGGCTTCGCCCAAGGCTTCAAACAGGGCAGGGGTTTTGTCTGCTTTTGGATTGCCGATGATGACGCTTTTGCCGCCGCCGATAGGCAAGCCAGCAACCGCGTTTTTATACGTCATGCCGCGTGACAGACGCAATACGTCATTAATGGCCGCGGCTTCGTTGTCGTAGTTCCACATACGGCAACCGCCCATCGCAGGGCCTAAATTCGTGTTGTGAACCGCGATAATGGCGCGCAGGCCAGATTTGGGTTCAGATGCAAAAACCACTTGTTCGTGGTCATCAAAGTTGAGTTCGTTAAATACAAAAGCGGTCATGCTTATGGCTCCGCGCGGTTATGCATCGCTCATTCCGATAAGAATGGGGATGGCGTGCCGCAAAAATGGTGATTAAGGAATAAAAAATAAGTACAAAATAAGGGCAAAAATACAGCATGTCATCGGCGGCTATGTGGTGCTGCCGACAACAAAAGGCAGTGATTGTGTCACGCGGGTGGAAGTATAGGGGATAGGGGGTGTAAACTCAAATTGCTGACGGGCGGCTATTTAGGAATCTTGCTCAAATCCATAAAAAGCATATTCCATCGATGTCGGTCAGGATCACAAAAGCCGCAGCCATATTATCTTGTGTCATGTGTCATCTGCTAAGGATCGCAGGTCGATTATATACAGCAGACGAGCCTAACTGAACCATGTGTTGCCATCAGTGCTGACTGACATTAACTGTGTTCGGCATGGTACAGCAAGGAATAGCGACCTCTTGGTACGCTTGGCTCGTCCTCCAGAATACCAATTTTGTTCATCCCGATTTTCTCCAGTACGCGTATGGACGGCGTGTTGAGTGGCCGGACTAAGGCAGAAACATCTGGAGCATTTAAATCTGCAAATGCGTATCGTAAAGTTTCAGTCGCAAACTCGGTTGCATACCCGTTGCCCCAAGAATCTACCCCGAATCTATAGCCAAGGTTTAAGGTATCTTTATCTCCATACATCTTTAAAGCTAAGCCACCATAGCCAATAATTTTTTCAGGCTGATCAGCGCTTGAGATTGCCCACTGGCCGAACCCATGTTGCTCCCAATGTGTGATCCATGTGGCTAATACGGTTTTAGCCCGGTCAAGATTTGGATATGGTCCGTGCGGGTTGTAAGCATTCGTTCGTGGATCGCCATAAATAGCAAAGAGATTTTCGGCATCGTCTGCATCTGGGCGCCGTAAGAGTAGACGTGATGTTCGCATTGGGTCTGATGTTTGAAGGCTAAAATACTGCGGTGATTGGTTTGAATGTAAATCGACCCAAAAAAGTCAGGGTCGCATTTTGTCTGAAAAACCAGATGGAACACACATCAAATCGCTTATTCTTAAAAAGAGAAGCAAATTGATAAGACAGTTTTAGAGACTAATTTATATTCTATCAATGAAATTTGCAACAATGGAATAATCTCTTAGGTCAGCTTCTATTCTCTGGTAGCTAATCAACATCGTATGGCGGATTTCGCTAGATAAGTTTGGAGGCCCGTCAAATATTAAAAACGGGTTTTAGGTTCGGTAGCGATCAGATCAGAGCACATATCCCAATCTGCTAAACTCCAAAATAGAGCTTGCATTAGCAGCATCAGGTTCCGGTCAGAGCACATATCCCAATCTGCTAAACTTAGGTAACAGTGTCGATGTGCCGTACTACTGTTCCGGTCAGAGCACATATCCCAATCTGCTAAACTTACGCCGCACAAATACGCTTGGGCTTCCCTGTTCCGGTCAGAGCACATATCCCAATCTGCTAAACTGTCAGCCGCGTACTCT
>NZ_JASJXN010000098.1:0-2949 GCF_035018705.1 Undibacterium sp. RTI2.2
GCGCGTCGGAGCGATCTTGGCCATAATGTCTGCCTCAATGATTTGCCGTCGATTTGCCCAGCGATTCACTACTCCCTGCATCTGCATCGTATTCCATGCCATTACGGTGTTGGCTAACAAACTCAAACCGTCGGCCACCGCCTGCATTTCATCTGCTCGCTTGGCCTGTGCCGGGCTGATGCGTCCTGTATAGATGGCACGCTTCAAAGCGTTGACTGCCTCACCACGGTTAAGTACCCGACGCAGTTCTTGCCTGAAGGGAGTATTCACAAAGTAGTCGGCCAGGAAAGCGGTGCGCAGTAATCGTCCGAGTTGAACACCCGCTTCATAGACTGGTTCACCACGGGCAGCAGAACCAAATCGCGCCAATGCCGCCACTGCACTGGCATTCCCATTCATCACCGATGCCGCCAAATGCACCAAAGTATCCCAATGTTTTTCAATTAAATCGATGTCGATGGACGCATCGCATACCGCAGCAATTTCAGCTGGAATATCCATGCCACGCGGCAAAAATAAATGGCGTTGTTTTAATTCTTTCAAACGAGGGCAAAGATCAAAGCCGACCAAGCGCGCCAGCATCATTGCAAAATCAGTGTAGCCGTGGGTATCCACTGCCAACTGACTGGTTTCCATTCGCTCCTGACGTAAGACCCCCTCAATCGCAACCCCAGCCTGACGCTCATTTAACACAAAAGGTTGGGCATACGAAATACCCCATCGGTCGCGCACATGAGAATAAATTCCAATGGAAGGCGTGTTGCGCCGGGGATCAAGTCTGGCTTGCCAAACGCGTTTGGTCGTCTCCATACTCATCATGTCCGAAGATGCCAGGTCTGATCGTCCCCAAGTTGCGGCAATCGGTTGACGTTGCATGAATTCCAGCACTGCGCTACAGGCCTGACTCAACCTGCGTTCGTCGCCTGCCCAGCGCATTGCTTGACGAATGCTGACGGCCGACAACTGCGGTATCATTCGCGCGCATTCGGCCGATGTTAGGCTGGTACCGTGTGCCAAGATGCCGGCGTAGACCATCAGCAGTTCTTCAGTCGAACGTGGTTCGCGTCCCAACATGATCCAGCTGAACCGAACCTGGGCATCCACTTGTAAAATAACCTCAGGTAACTGTACCTCGCCCAGCCGCTTGTCGAGCTGACTACGTAGCTCAATGACTTTAGGATCCTCATCTTCGGCAGGCATTGCCGTGAGATGTAGCTCATCATCAACACGTAGTTTGCCCTCTCTGGCGGCTTGTGCCACAGCCGCCACGCCAGCACGTACTCGGACAAGTAGCGGGGCTAAAAACGTGCTTGCCTTGGGCGGCAAATTTAACCGAGTATAGTGTCGTTTAGACTCCGCTGCCCAGCGTTCTGGTGTAAAAAATAGGCGCGCCCGTCCACGAAAAAGAAGACTGTGATTCACCCATACCGAGCCATTACGGATACAACGACGCAACGAAAATAAGGTGGCGACCTCTAATGCGCGCATCGCCTTGTCTCTGTCTTCACCTGTAATCGCCGATAACCAGACCCGCCCAAGATGAGGTACGTTCATCTCCGCTGGCAGCTCCCGCACTTTGTCAGCATACAATTTGAGAAGCGCGTTGAGAGCAGCGAGAACCGGATTTCCCTCGTCAGCTTGCCAGGGCAACTTACCAATTTCGGCCAACAAAGAGCGTACTGGTCGAATTCCATCAAATAGACGCTCGCGTACCAAGGAAGCACGGCTCGGTGGTTTGGCTTGTTCATTGAGTTGAACCAGTTCTATCACGCGCAAGCGCAACTGGTCATTGGTGAGGTCGCCCTGTGCAGTCAATCCAGCCAAATCTGCGATTAATTTTTTATAGAGCACTGCCCAGTTGACGGTATCAGGCACTTCATCTCTTGCCAAACGCCACAGATCCGTCACTCGGCGTTGAATCATCGAGATAGCCTGATCAGTGGTGGTAAATAAGCAGTAGCGCAGAAAACACGCCACTTCTACGGTCCGTCTGGGTTCTTTAATTCTGGCACCCACCGATGGCGGCCGATTGGCCAATTGACGAGCATACCTGCGCACGATGAGATCACTCAAGTCACCCAAGTGCTTGTGAATATCGAGACTGTAGAGCAGATTGAGCCGTTCAAACACTTGGGAAATCTGTACAGTCGAATGTTTGGCAGGGGCTTCCCATAACCAGCTTTGTTGAATTTGACCATCTGGACGAAATTGGGCCAAACTGTCGTGCCACTTATCCAACAAGGCACAGGGGACGGTTGTCGCAATGGTCGCGCCAGTTTCCGCTTCAAGCAAATTTAGTGCTGCGACGATCTGACTGCGCAATGCGCGGTCATGCTCAATGAGAAAGTGGCGGTCATACAGCCAGCGCCGGGCAAAATTAAGCAGTTGATCTTTGTCACTAAATCGGATGGCTTCATCGCGCAAGGCATGCACAAAGGAACGCCTCTGGTGATCAGTAGGCCAACCAAAGCCTAGCGTTTCTTGAGCGAGCTGTTGATGATCAAAAAATGTCCTGCCACGTCTGTACATGGCTTTAAGTGATGCCACCTCAGGAGGTGGTACGCCAAGCTCTTTGCCCAGGTGAATCCAGAGTGACGCAGGGACAACACGAATCGCATTGAGTGTACGCCCACTCAGACGTAAAAATCCGATATGCAAAGCAAGTCCCAATTTGTGGGTATCGCTTCGGCGCAGATTGATTACTTCGTGTTCTGAACGACTAAAAGTGAAAAACGCTTGTAACTCAAAGGTACTAAGTTCACGCGGAAGGTCCTTCAGACCCAGATACGTTGTTTGCCAGCTTTGCATCGTTTGTCTCCTTCAATTTGGTAGGACACAATACGCTGAAAAACGACGAGCTGAAACCTTAATAAAATCATTGACTTACAGAACTACCCCCACGCCAGTGCTCGATCTCCTACCGTCACTTATTGCACCTAAAACAAATCG
>NZ_JASJXN010000099.1:0-2932 GCF_035018705.1 Undibacterium sp. RTI2.2
TGGTCAAAAGGCAGAATGCTATCGCATCTGACCCTTTGACTTTTTATTCAACGTTGCTCTTCGTACTTGAATCCGCCGTGTTTTGATAAATATAGGACCTACCCAAAACTGCCCCAGCTGCGTTGAATCGACTAGCTAAAGTACTGTCTTCATCGCTGCGACTTGCTAGGATGATTTTGCCTGAGTCCTAAAATACGGTTAAATCAAATTAATAATTGCCGCTATCAGGCCATCGCTACAATTTGTTTTAACGCGCGCTCAAATACATCGGAGGTTTGTCCGCCTGAAATCAAATGTTTATCATTGATGATGACTGCCGGAACCGAGTTAATGCCACGGCTTAAATATAATTTCTCTAACGCTCTGACATCATCAGCATACAACTCAGAGTTTAAAATCGCACGCGCTGCGATCTTGTCTAATCCGACACTTTCTGCGATACGGATCAAGGTTTCGTGATCGCTAGGATTGTCGCCATCCGTAAAGTAGGCGGCAAATAAGGCGTGCTTCAACGCCAGTTGCTTGCCCTCAATCTCGGCCCAGTGCAACAAGCGATGCGCATCAAAGGTGTTGTAGATACGGCTTCTTTTATCCATCCCAAAAACAAATCCTTCCGCCGCACCGCGGGCACGGATTGCCTCCCGGTTACTTGCGGATTGTTCTGGTGTGGCGCCATATTTTTCCGCCAAATGTTCATTGATATCTTGACCTTCCGCCGCCATGCGCGGGTTTAATTCAAACGGCTGAAAGTGGATATCAGTCGTGACCTCGCTACCCAAAGTTGCAATTGCGGTCTCTAATGATTTCAGTCCGATGATGCACCAAGGACAAGATACGTCAGAAACAAAGTCAATTTTGATGTGATTTTTCATGGTTTTAATAAAATAAGTTGGTTATTAAATACAGGTCGCCAAGAGCGAAGATCTATGCAAAATTCGTATTCTATACTTGCGCTATCTCTACTTTATTGGCCTTAATTGATAGCTCCGGTAGGACTAAAACGTTGCTCAAACAACGATGTATGTTGATTTACAGCAGCCAAAATACCCTTTGACTCTAACGCATGATATTCTGCGTCCTGCAATAGTAACCATATCAGATTATTTTCATGACCACATCGACATCAGTAGTAACAGAAGTAACCGCGTCAGACGCAGTTAACCCAGCACATACAGCAACGGAATTAGCAGACGTAGTTGCGGTAGCAACGACAACAGCAGTTGCAACGTCAGATCAACCAGCAACAACGTCGACCGCGCCAACTGCTACGCCAAACCAGCTTGCTCGTAAATTGTTGAAAAAACTGCAAACTGAGTTCTCCGTGTTTGATGAACATCTGCCTTTGGCAATTGGTATTGATAAACAATTACAGAAAAAAATGCCAGAGCTGGATCGCAAAGTGTTACGAATCGCCCTGGGCATTCATACCAACTCTGTACGCTATTTGTTTAATGCTGCCAAAGCACAAAAACGTGTGGATCTGGAAGGCAAAGAAGTTGATGCCATCACAGAAGAGCATCGCACTCATGCGTCAGGTATTCTGCGCGAGCGTTCCAAGAAAAATGCAGATGCACGCAAACTCAAAGCCAATGCCGAGAGAATACAAAAGCAAGAAGCCGAGGCAGAGCGCCAACGTCAGGACAAGCTGAATCAACTGGCGGCTAAATTTGCCCGCACCTGATTTACGCATAGTCCCGCATAGTCCAGTCTTTGTTTCAATGCTGTTCATGTATAGATATAACGAAATGACGTTTTATTTTGTGAACAGCAAGTCTTCTTGCTTCTCCATCACTAAAACTATATTTCCAGCCACCTTAGCTGAAACTCCTATTTAATGATGTCATGGTTTCTCTATCTGTTGGAATGTAATGATGGCAGCATCTACACGGGCATTACGACCAATGTAGAGAAACGATATGCCACCCATGTCAGTGGCAAAGGCGCACGTTATACCCGCTCACACCCGCCACAAAAAATACTTGCTGTCTTTGAATACGATGACCGGTCATCCGCATCAAAAGCAGAACACGCTACCAAAAAACTGAGCGCACAACAGAAGCGCGCGTTGTCAAACTCATTAATTTGAAAACCATCGGTTTGAAACCCATCATTGATATGACTACCAATATGACGAATAAGTTGTTTTCTGCCGCCTGTGAACGTAACGCTGATCCAATCTTACTAACGATTACTCCGTTTTTAAATAACAGCAAAACGGTGTTTGAGATCGGTAGTGGTACAGGTCAGCATGCAGTCTATTTTGGAGCGCGTTTGCCGCATATCACGTGGCAATGCAGTGACCGGATACAAAACCACCCCAGCATCAGCGCCTGGCAAGAAGAGGCAAAACTCCCCAACTTGTTAGCACCATTATGTTTAGACATCGGCCATTCAGCTTGGCCAGAGAACAAATTTGATGCAGTTTATACCTCTAATACTTGCCATATCTTGTCATGGCAAGAGGTGCAAATCATGTTTGAAGGCGTAGCATCTATCTTGGTGGAGCGGGGATATTTTTTTATCTACGGTCCGTTTAACTATGACGGACAATTCACCAGCGCCAGCAATGCGCAATTTGACGCTTCGTTAAAATCACAAGCCCCACATATGGGCATCCGCGCGATCGAAGATATTATTGCGCTGGCAAATCAACACCAGTTACAACTGCAAGAAGATTTTGCAATGCCAGCCAATAATCGCCTTTTAGTTTTGCAAAAAATAAATTTAAAACGATAGCTAATTACCAATGTGCATTTAATGCGACAGACCTGCAAAAAATCAGTGACAAACACAAATGGCAGCAGGTAATCTCAATCATCAAAGTGATTAATTAAAATCACGTTTTAAATACAAAACAATAGAGGTTCTTGCAAAACGAAACACCGGAGAGTAATTTTATTGCGAGAAGCGCAAAATAGATGAGAAAGGAGCG
>NZ_JASJXN010000100.1:0-2811 GCF_035018705.1 Undibacterium sp. RTI2.2
CGTAAGTGCACTTCCGGTTGATTCGGCGTGGCCGCCACTGCCGTCAGTTTGGATTCCAACTCGGCATTGTTCTGAATCGCTACACCGTCCCACAGCACCGTGCCATCAAAGTCGACGTCAATTGAGATCACCACTGGTGGCTCAGTCTGTTTGGATTGTGAATTCACCGGCATATTCAGATTGACCGCGTGGTTCTGAATTGGGATGGTAATAATTAACATGATAATCAAGACCAACATGACGTCGATCAGGGGGGTCATGTTCATTTCGATCATGACTTCCGGTTCGCTCGAGTTGCCTGAGCCTAATTGCATACCCATACTATTCCTTTCGTTCTTTCACTCTTACCGCTGGTGACTGCCGTCGTTGCTTTGCTCTTGCGTCGCTCTAGCTTCGCTCTTACTTAGTTCTTCGGCGGTGGTTCTGTCACAAAGGCGACTTTGGCGATCCCGGCGCGCTGGGCGGTGAGGATGACTTTGCCGACAAATTCGTAGCGGGTGTTTTGATCACCACGGATATGGAGTTCCGGTTGTGGTACCTGGTTCGTGACCGCTTTGAGCTTTTCAAATAAAACATTGGTGTCTGCGACCGGGGCTTCGTTCCAGAACATGTCACCGTCTTTGTTAATGGCGATGGTGATGTTTTCTGGTTTAGTTTTGTACGGTTGGTTAATTTCCGCGGGGAGCTTGACCGGAACCGTGTGGGTGACGACTGGGATGGTGATCAGGAAGATGATCAGCAGGACCAACATGACGTCGACCAATGGGGTGGTGTTGATGGTGCTGTTGACTTCGTCTTCGCCGTCACCATCGTTGCCGATTGCCATTGCCATAGTGTGTTCTCTTTCAGATGACAGATACTGAGACTGTACTTTGTGTTTCGTTCAGGAGGAGGTGGCACTGCCACCTCTTCTGGTGTTGCTTACTGTTGTACGCGTTTTGGCAATAATTTGGCTGCGGTCTTTTGCAGCCTTGTTGCCTATGCCAAGTAAGGACTTAGGCTTTTTTGGACATCACGCCAGACAAGACGACGGAGTGCAGATCAGCGCTGAAGGCACGGATGTTTTCCATGGCAGTTTTGTTGCGACGTACCAGGAAGTTGTAACCGAGTACGGCTGGAACCGCCACAGCGAGACCAATGGCGGTCATGATCAAGGCTTCACCAACTGGGCCGGCGACTTTGTCAATGGAGGCTTGTCCTGCTGCACCAATGGCGGTCAGCGCGTGGTAAATACCCCATACCGTTCCGAACAGTCCGACGAATGGTGCGGTGGAGCCAACGGTGGCGAGGAAAGCCAGACCATCTTGCAGACGGCTTTGTACTTTGTCGACGGCGCGTTGGATGGACATGGAGATCCAGGAGTTGAGGTCAATTTGTTCTAACAGAGCACCTTCGTGGTGGTCACTGGCTTTGGTGGCGGATTCGGCGATGAAGCGGAATGGGCTGCCTTCTTTGAGGCTGGTGACGCCAGCGTTGACGGAGGCGGCTTTCCAGAACTTGGTTTGCGCTTCTTTGGCTTGGCCACCTAATTTGAATTGGTCAATAATTTTGGTGATGAGGATGTACCAGCTGCCCATGGACATGATGAACAGGAGGAAGAGTGTGCCTTTGGTGACGAAGTCGCCGCCTTTCCAGAGGGCGTCGAGGCCGTATGGGTTGTCAACGACTTTGTCTTTGTCTATTGGGGCTGCGGCTGGTGTGAGGTCAGTGGCGGCTGGGGCTTCTGCCGGGGCGGCTGCAGCTGGTGCGGCGGCGCTGGCGGAGGCGGCAGGAGCACTGGCTTCTGGTGTTTGGGCTTGGGCAGTGACGACGCTGGTGGTGAGGGTAATCACGGCGGCGGCCAGGAGGGCTTTCAGACTGAATTTCATGTGCGTACTTCCTTCGTAAATTGGCATGTCAAATGCTGTTGTTGTTACTGTTGCTGTTATTTGGGTTGGCTTACGTTTGCCTGGCTTGGCTGGCGTTTGCTTGGCCTTACTTAGAGTTACTGCGAGACTTACTGTAAGAGTTACTAGTATTGCTTTGTTCGGTAGTGCTGACCCGGGCTGGCTTGGCGTGTGGCTTGGCTGACCCAGGTTTGGTGTGTTTCTTGGTACTGCTGGTATTTCTCGTGTTTATTTCCAATATGTCTTAGGCAGTCTTAGTCGAGCTTCCAGACGTATTGCACTTTGGTGGTGGTCGTTTGGGGCTTGCCGTCCACGGTACCGGGTTTGTTTTTGCAGGTGCCGGAGAGTAATTGGGCACGTACGGCGTTGTCGAGTCCTCTGAATCCGCTGGATTTGTCGATCTTGACGTCGGTGACGTTGCCGTCAGCGCCGATGACGACGGAGAGCATGACGGTGCCGGTTTCTTCGTTGCGTAACGAGGCTCTTGGGTATTCTGGTTTGCAACCGGCGGCGTTGAAGTCAATCACCCCTGGTACCATGGAGGGACCGGCGGGTTTGTTTTCGACAACAGGTTGGGCGACCGTTTTAGGCAGGACATTGCTGTCCGGCTTGACCTGGGATACCTGGGTGATGGTGTTGGGCGTGACGACCTGTTGTTGCACCTGGACTTCTGGCGGTGGTATGAACGGCGGCGGCGGTGCCATCAGCTTGGGCGGTGGCGGTGGCGGTACATCTGGCGGCGGTGGCGGTGGCTTGATCTCTTCGACCAGCTTGGTTTCCATCGGCTTCATGATGTATTCGACTGCTTTGACGCCGAGTCCGTTGATCAGGGCATACACGAGCAATATGTGAAATGCGATTACCAGCCCTATCCCGAACACCTTCTTGCCCGGCTCTTGCTGGTGATTTGAAAAATCCATACCTA
>NZ_JASJXN010000101.1:0-2751 GCF_035018705.1 Undibacterium sp. RTI2.2
AATCGTTCTGAACAAGCCGATAAAATGGAAAAATTTGGACGCTGACAGGTGGTAAATATTGAACGCTGTTTGACAGTCCTGATGAAAAAAACAGCCTTTGGGCAACAACATTAAACTTGGTAATCAAGTTCTGTCGCGAATTAGTTTAACTTGAATTAACAGGCATTAAAGATCATAATGCTTGTTATGGAAAGCATTAAACTAAATCGTGATCAAAAAAAGCCGTCAAAAAAATCGGTAATCAGTCTTATGGCACCAGAAATGTTGGCGCGTATTCGTTCGCTTGGATTGCGAATAAGACAAGCTAGAATTCACCGAAAATGGCGACAAGAAGATCTCGTCAGTCGATCAGGATTTTCTCGAAGCACAATTGATGCAATCGAACGAGGGGAGCCTGGCACTGCAATTTCTTCCTATTTACATGTGTTGTGGATTATGGGATTAGATAGGGAATTAGACTTAATTGCGGATCCAGGCTTAGATAGGGAGGGACTTAGTCTTGCTTTCTCGGTGAAAGAAAAACGCGTACGCATCCCAACGAAAGTAGATAATGACTTCTGATAAAGAAACATTATTTGTTTGGATTTATCTGCCAAACCAAGTATCGCCAATACTTTGCGGACGTGTTAGCCGATCCATTTCAGCTGCCGGTACCCAATTAGGTGAATTTGTTTACCAAAAAGCTTACCTACAAGAGCCTTTGGCGAGGCCACTTGACCCAGTCTTGTTGGCACTTAAAAATAATTCTTATGAGAGCACCCTTCTTAACGGACACTTTTCCGTCTTGTTAGACGCTGGGCCGGACTCGTGGGGGTGCAGGGAAATTGATCAAGCTTATGGACAACAAACGGATTTAGGCTACCTCTTACATGGTGCCGGAGACCAAGTTGGTGCGATCGCATTTAGTCGCGACCCGAATCTGGCGCCATCCAATGCAGGTTTTAATGGATTTCCTTCCGCCACTCTGGAGGATCTTTTGGTATTTGCAGAGCTTTTGGAAAATGATCAGCCAATACCTGAAAAATATCATAATTTACTTAAAGTTGGTACTTCGGCAGGTGGGGCTCGGCCAAAAGCAACACTGTTATATGACGACCGGCAGTGGCTGGCAAAATTTCCCAGCACAAAAGATCCAAAAGATTTACCCAGCAACCCGAAGCTAGAAAAAACAGCACTAGACCTGGCAGAGATTGCCGGCTTAAATGTACCAAAACGACAACTGATTAACGTCGCAGGTAAAGATGTCCTTCTGGTTGAACGATTTGACCGGCATTATTTAGGAGATACGGTTAAAGGATGGGGTCGCCGCGCTTATGTTAGTGCGCGAACGGTTTTTTTCTCAAAACCAGATGTACAGCGCTACGCAATTACTGGTTCATATCAGAGACTTTCTTTAGAGCTTGCCACATGGTCTCGGCGAACTGTCGATGATCGCTTAGAGTTATTTAAGCGCATTGTTTTTAATTGTCTCGTCAACAATTTGGACGACCACGATCTAAATCACGGATTTGTTGATCTTGGAAAAGGGTTTGAATTAAGCCCTTTATTCGATGTGGTACCTCAGCGTCCGACAGGTGTTAGATCCCGTCTAGCACTTAATCTTGGCGAATTCGGGGGTGAAGCATCCAAAGAAAATTTACTTTCCGAATGCGACCGATTTGGGCTCTCAACTTTTGATGCGAGTCGAATTATCGAGTCCTTGCGAACAACCGTGAAGTCTAATTGGGAAAAATGTCTAATAGCAAATGGCGTAAGCAACACTCATATCGAAAGAATTTCTCCCGCTTTTTGCCCTGAACACTTTGATTTTTCTCATAATGAGAAGATAAAACACTAGCCCTGCTAAGCCGATATTGGATAGTTTTTCGGGTTCTGTAGCAATGAAAATTTCTTTTTTTAAATAGGAGTACAATGTTTATATCAAATATAACATTTTTATGCTATAAAAATGTAACGTTTGACACTATTAGTACATAGTATATGATGTATTCATCAATTAAAATATCGTTCTCTACACTTAGATAATGTAAAAGTGTAGTTAGTTACACTAATGGTGGTTGGAGATATCGTGGATTTCATCAAACAAGTGAATAGTCAGCGGCATCGACTGAGAAAAAGCGTTGTCGACGTTAGTCGGATTGTCGGAATCGAGGTGTCAAACCTCTACAGAATGTTTAAAAACGAGCCAGATGTGCGTTCAAGCACCTTGGATGATTTGGCTTCGGCATTAGACGCTAAGTGGGTCTTGGTACCCAAACATTTACTGCCAGAAGTGGAACGGCTCATTTCTGGCAAACCCATTGGAGTTGACGATGCACCCTCCTCAATAGATCGATTATTCGGAGCAAATTCATCGTCAACTACCCCGCCCTAAAGAGCGGAGCTTGGAGTTCAAAGTCTGAAGTCGCAAGACAGAAGATTGAGAGCCGAGAGTTTGGTTGATCAGGGAAGGCGGCAGTTGTAGGTCGCACCGTGAGTAGTAGGTCGTTAAGACGCACCAGCGAATGCTTCCTCAGTTCGCTGCTCTGCAAGATGTTGATCATGCTGGCGAAGGGTAAAGCGCCGAAGGTCTTCATCGCTTCTTGTAAGAGAAGGAGCCGGCTACGCACATTCCCGAGGGGAGAGAGTCGAAAGACTCCGTCACTAGTCCTCGTAAGAGGAACTTATTTCGTAATTGAAGTAGCAGTAGACGTACTTTAAGGAAACAAGATGGCCGTATTTGTACTAGACCGCAGTGGAAGACCGCTGATG
>NZ_JASJXN010000102.1:0-2585 GCF_035018705.1 Undibacterium sp. RTI2.2
TCCGTAGTCAGAAAGTTCCTGCATAAATGATCGGGGTTGGGGTACTTTTTACTTCAACTTTTAAGTGCACCAACGCCGTTTGAAGTGCACCAACGCCGGCTACCGAGGGAATCAGCGCGACACGCCGTTCATGTACTTGGGTTTCTTTTAATACGGCAACGTTGACATACATCAGATTATCCAATTCCTTGGGTCAAACATGGATCGGGCTATCGTCACTTACTTTTCGTCAGAGGAAATTTTTACTAGACCACGCTTTGTCTAGCGGGACAAATCATTAGAATTTTGTCCAATGTGTAGAAGCTGTTGAGCGAATGTGTCGTCTGAAAGTAATAGAAGATTTGAGGGATTTGGCAATACGCCCGCGCGCAAGTATTAATGTCAAAACCTAGACCTTCATACTTGCAACCGGATTCTGCGATCGATCAAACCGGTGCAGCGTGATCCGCAATACGAACAAGTTTCTTATTGACGAACTCTTGTATTCCCATGTTGCCCAATTCGCGTCCGTAACCAGAATATTTGATCCCGCCGAACGGTAGTTCTGCATCTGACCAATCGAGGTTATTGATAAACATCATGCCCGTATCGACTTGGCTTGCAACACGCTTACCGCGAGCTATGTCTTTGGTGAATACAGACCCGCCCAGACCAAAGTCGGAGTCATTTGCCAGTGCGATTGCGGCAGCTTCGTCCTTGACGCGATAAAAGGAAACGACTGGACCAAAAAATTCATCACGGAACGCTGGATTATCTGGTTTGATGTCCGTCAGGATCGTGACTTCCATAAAGGAGCCTGGACGGGCAAGACGCTTGCCACCCATCACAAGCTTGGCGCCGTGTTTCACTGCGCTATCGACCTGCTGTAGTAATTGAACCAATGCCGCCTCGGTCGACAGAGGACCGTGCGTCGTTGCTTCATCCATCGGATCACCGGGTTTTAATCCAGACAATGCCGACGAAAATTTCTCCAGAAATTCATCCGCAATAGAATCCATCACAATGAAACGCTTAGCTGCGCAACAGGTTTGTCCACCGTTATACATCCGCCCCCAGACCGCCCATGGAATCGTTTTTTCCAGATCCGCATCATCCAGCACGATAAACGCATCGCTGCCACCGAGCTCCATTGACGTCTTCTTCAGATTTTGTCCGGCACGAGCAGCAACCGTCCGCCCTGCCGCAACGCTACCTGTTAATGCCACACCTTTGATACGAGGATCGTCAATCACAATGTCTGACTGTTTATGCGTGATCAGCAGATTCGTATAGGCACCTGCCGGCGCGCCAGCGTCAATCCACAGCTGTTCAAACGCTATCGCGCATTGCGGTACGCAGCCCGCATGTTTTACCACTAATACATTACCAGCCATTAATTGCGGACCAGCGACACGTGCAAGTTGGTAATAAGGGAAATTCCACGGTTCAACGCAAAACAGCACGCCAAATGGACTGCTCTCCATATGTGCCTCACCGACTTTGGGATTGAGCTTCACCGGCTTCAAAAAGTCTTCTGCATGATCGGCGTAATACGACAGGATATCTGCACTAAATTGCACTTCCCCACGCGCTTCATCGATGCGTTTGCCCATTTCCAGCGTCGCCAGTTTTGCGAAATCATCCACACGCGCGTGAAGTAATTTTGCCGCTTTTTTTACGATCGCTGCGCGCTCTTGATAACTGGTCTGTTTCCAAGTCTGGAAACAGGATTCAGCACTAGCCAATGAACTCTCAAGTTGGGTTTTACTTAAATGCTCAAATGTTTTGAGTGTCTTGCCGTCATTCGGATTGATACTTTGATAGGACACGATGGAAACCTCTTTCTATGGAATTTATAAACGTTGCGTTGCTCGCAGAATTGCGATGGACGGTCATTTACAAGGCCAATCTATTTTCTGATAATGCGCCTTGACGAGATTGCTCTCAGTTCGATAGCGCGCTTAGGAGAAAATATACAAAAGAGAATGAGTTATACGAGTTAAGTAAAAATAAGTATGTAGCGTCACCAGCACAATAAACTTATGCGCCTGTACCGAACGTAGTGCGTTGAAGTTCAACAAAATTAATAAAGCGGCACCCTCTGAAGGGTGCTCTAGATAAAAACCTCGTCCATCCTCAGACATCTGCGCAAAAAGTACATGTCGCATCGGTGTTTCGATTCTATCGGCAATTACTCGCCTGTTAAGGCTCTTCCAAACATTGCCTATAGAAAAATGATCGTAGCGTCGTCATTATTGCAATTAATTTGATTTCCAAATTATTAGTCGACCATGATCCTATTGACTCAGTGCAATAATGAGAGAAGCAAGAGACTTCCGAGATCAAGGTCTCTGGATCTGATCATCCTCAGGCACAACAAACACTGTTAGTGACGAATAGGCGACCGCTGAACGAGCAAGTGACGACAACTTATTTATGCTCTTTGACCTCTTCAAACTCCGCATCAACCACATCATCTGACTGTGCTTCCTGCTTAGACGAGTGGGAGGCAGAATCGTTGCTTGCTGCGCCGGAATGCTGAGCAGACTGTTTTGCAGCCGCATTGGCTTGCATCTTATCTCCCAACTTTTGTGCTGAGCTGGATA
>NZ_JASJXN010000103.1:0-2560 GCF_035018705.1 Undibacterium sp. RTI2.2
TGTTGGCGCGCACTCAATATTGACCAGATAAACGCAGTTATACGCACTGAATATTGACCAGGTAAATTAACCTATCCTTGCAGTTTTGACTGCGAGGGAATTCAAGGTGATTACCATGGGAATGTACTCTAAGGTCAGGCGGCTGTTCTACCGAGAACGGCTATCCATTAGCGAAATTCAGCGACGAACCAGCCTGTCGCGCAATACCATCAAGAAGTGGCTTAAAGAAGCCGAAGGGACTGAGCCGAAGTATGCCCGGCCTCCGACTGTCAGTAAAATAGCTCCCTTTGCATCCCTCATTCAGTTAGCGCTACAAACCGACAGCCATCGACCTAAAAAAGAACGTCGTACTGCGCTTATGCTATTTAAGGAACTCCAGCAAGCAGGGTTCACCGGTAGCTACTCGGGTGTCAACCGTTACATTTACGCCTGGCGTGACCAAGCTGCCAAAGTCACTGGTAAATCTGCCTTCGTTCCACTGAAGTTTCAACTCGGCGAAGCATTCCAGTTTGACTGGAGTGAGGAGCTGCTTGTCATTGGTGGCATTCATCGCAAAATCCTTGTAGCACACACTAAGCTGTGCGCCAGCCGTGCCTTTTGGCTGGTGGCTTATCCGACGCAAAGCCACGAAATGCTCTTCGATGCCCATACTCGCGCCTTTACTGCCATGGGTGGTATTGCACGGCGCGGTATCTATGACAACATGAAGACCGCTGTCGATAAAGTCATGAAAGGCAAAGGTCGTATCGTCAATGCACGCTTCTTTGCAATGACAGCCCATTACTTGTTTGACCCCGACTTCTGCAATGTGGCGTCTGGCTGGGAGAAAGGTATTGTTGAGAAGAACGTCCAGGATAGTCGCCGTCGTATCTGGAACGACGCCAGACAGGAACGCTTCGGCAGCTTTGCGGAACTCAATGCATGGCTGGCGGTACGCTGCAAGTTACTCTGGAGTGAATGCCGCCATCCGGATTACCCTGAGTTGACCGTCGCCGACGTGCTGGAACATGAGCAAGCCCAACTCATGCCGATGCCAACACCCTTCGATGGCTATGTCGAACTCGTAGCACGGGTTTCTTCTACTTGCTTAGTTCATGTCCACCGTAATCGTTATTCAGTACCGTGCTATTTGGCCAATCACATGGTCAGTGTTCATCTGTATTCAGAACAGATTGCCGTCTACGCTGAGAATGAGAGGGTTGCATGTCATCTACGACTATTTGGACGTGATCAGACCAGCTATGACTGGCAGCATTACATCCTTCTGGCAGAAAGAAAGCCCGGTGTCTTACGAAACGGTGCACCCTTTGCATTGATGCCGGCGCCTTTAATCAAATTGCAAACCACCTTGCTACGCCGTGCCGGTGGTGATCGCGTCATGGCTCAAGTGTTAGCGGCTATCCCGCACCATGGCCTTGATACCGTCATTGTGGCAGTAGAACTAGTGCTGGAGTCCGGTGCAACCAGTGTTGAACACATCACTAACGTATTGGTGCGATTAAGTCAGGGCGATCGTCCTGACCCCGTCGCCACAAGCTTGCAATTAATCGAAGAGCCGGTAGCCGATGCAAGTCGCTACGACAGCTTACATCAGGAGAATCAGCATGTTTAACATCATCAGTGAACTTAAATCACTCAAGTTATATGGAATGGCAACTGCCTATACCGATTTAACAGCACAGAGTACCGCGTCCGTGAGTACATCGGAATGGCTCATTCAACACTTGTTAGAAGCGGAATCGACGGATCGAGCGATGCGTTCGATCCGTTATCAGTTGCACGTTGCCAAATTTCCGATTCATCGCCACCTAGCTGATTTCGATTTTAGCCAATCCAAAGTAGACCAAAAGCTGATCGAACAGTTGGCCACGTTAGCCTTCACAGAGGCTGCGCACAACGTGGTGCTGATTGGTGGCACTGGCACAGGTAAAAGCCATCTGGCAACAGCACTGGCGGTCTCCGGTATTACGCAACATGGAAAGCGAGTGCGCTTCTTCTCAACGATTGAACTGGTGAATGCCTTGGAATTAGAAAAGGCAGCAGGCAAACAAGGACGCATGGCCCTAAGCCTTATGCAGATGGATTTGGTGATCTTAGATGAGTTAGGTTACCTGCCATTCTCACAGGTGGGTGGTGCGTTACTGTTCCATTTACTGTCTAAACTCTACGAACGAACCAGCGTCGTCATCACGACCAACCTGACATTCTCTGAGTGGAGCAACGTCTTTGGCGATGCAAAACTGACGACTGCGTTACTGGACCGACTGACACACCATTGCCATATTATTGAAACAGGTAATGATTCCTATCGTTTCAAACATAGCAGTGCCACAGCAAAAATGCGGATTAAATCAAGAGAAAGAAGCCGGGAATTAAACAAGCCTGAGACTGAGATATCAGCAGAACCTGGTGAAGTCTCTGGGCAGGAGTTTTAGTGCTTAAGTGGCTAAATTGAGTTCAACAAATGGAGAAAACAATGCACACATAATTGATCGACAAACCTGAAACAAACTTGTATGCTCAGCAACTAAGCGCCTGGTCAATATTCAATGCGCGCAGC
>NZ_JASJXN010000104.1:0-2558 GCF_035018705.1 Undibacterium sp. RTI2.2
AAAATCGTTCTGAACAAGCCGATAAAATGGAAAAATTTGGACGCTGACAGGTGGTAAATATTGAACGCTGTTTGACACATTACTTTCGTTAATCGCAATTTGGAACCTTGTCGTGGTTTTATGAGTTTTATGCGTTCTTTGCCAGATTTACTGCGTGCCAGACCTCATGCGGAAGTGCTTATTCTTGGGGGAGATAGTGTCTCTTACGGTCAAGGCCTACTCAATATGACATGGCGTCAAGCACTGTTGGAGGAAGTTGGATCGCAACTAGACTTAAAACGCGTTCATTTTTTAGGAAAAATACCCTACACAAATTTCCTTAAAATGCTGCAAATTTCATCTGCCCATATTTATCTGACGTATCCATTTATATTGTCATGGTCAATGCTAGAGGCGATGGCGGCTGGCTGTGTGGTGGTGGGCTCACGTACGGCACCAGTTGAAGAGGTCATCCTGGATCAAGAGAATGGTTACTTGGTGGACTTCTTTGATACGGATGCTTTGGTTCGTATAGTCGCATCCATCTGCAGCGCAAGAGAAAGTCAGGCTCAGATTAGACTCGCTGCGCGCCAAACAATCCTAGACAAATTTGATCTGAAGCGTCATTGCCTGCCGAAACAAATCGCTCTGCTTGAACAAGGCATCAACTGAAATTTAAAGCTGATTTTTGAATAACGACCTTGCATTGGACATTCGAATGGTTATTAAAAAATTCTGGCATTTGCTATCAATTTCCCTTGTTGATATCTTTGGTATTATTGCCTGCCCTTAGAGTATGGTTAGCGATATAGTTTACTCAACGGCTGAGCAGATCTTTAAGGGAAGGGTCGTTCTATAAAAATTAAAGCCCATCTTAGTCTTCGAATCATTGACATCGTCTGAACTCAAAAAACAGTTAGGAATACGACTTAAGCCTCAATCATCCAATAATGATGACAATAAACATAACAGTCCCCCTACGATAATTCGAAACGTAGACCACCTGAGAAGTTATAGAACAGAGCATAGCGGTAAGTACTGCCAACAATTTTCTGAATTTTTCTTCTGAAGTTCATATGCTTACTATTAGTGTCGGCATAGCGTTGAAAGCCGACTCTGAAACCTAGTTGCAATTGCCGCTATGTACCGTTTTTTACTATTCAAATACGGCATTAATGAAGCGGCTATTTATTTTCCGGAACACCATCTAAATCAACCTTAATATTCAACTTTTTTTGAAGACGCTTAAAATAGGCATCTGGATTGAAGTAGATAATTTGTTTGGCTCCAGTCTGATCAACAGACTCGATTCTGTCGCGGTACGGCGAGGTTTCAAGTGACTGACTGGCAATTCTTAAACGAAAATAACTAACTACCTGTTTTTCTTCTGCGATCGAGATCACTTCATATGCTGTCCTCGACGATTTGCCATCTCCAGTATCCAGTATCGATTTCATCAAGCCCGTCGCCCATCGAAAATGGGCTGCCATTTCAGCCGACTGCCCCTTTCTTTGCAGAGCTGTCGCCAAATAAAGATGAGCACCAATATCTACAGGACAAGTGCCGAGCCTAATGTGTGTGTATTTTAGAATATCATCATCATTCTTGGTATTCATTGCAACGACCATCTTTTGAGTCACTTGATGGTCGTCGCACAATTCTTCAAATCGGCTCATGGCGCCATATTCTGTGCGTAAATTCTTAAAATTTACGTCTGCATTCCAGTCTGCTATCGGTAGATTTTCTTTATTTGATTCAGACGAGTTGGACTGCCCCTTCGAAACAAGCGGAATAGACACAATTAATACTAGCAACAAACACGATTTAGACAATTTCATCTCCAATGCTTTAACTTTGATACATGTATAAGCCATAAACCGTAAATCAGCAATATATCAACCGGTAAGCTATGTGCCGCGAACTGTCTTTTCGTTCAATATACAAGACTAGGATAGCAAAACGGCTGGACTGACATTTCGATTATTCCTGTACCCTACCTAATTTCAACACATTCTAGGTAAATGAATTAGAGTAAAGTTTGTCGATCAACCCGCTGCGCGCAGTTAACTGCAAAGGAATAACAATTGTGATCGTCCAATAAAAAATGGTTGCAGAACACGCCGATAGGCTCACAATCCCATTCAAAAGGATCTCGACCTGATTTTTAAATGCAAAGTGAGCTAATGTCAATGTCAATGTCAATGTCAATGTCAATGTCAATGTCAATGTCAATGTCAATGTCAATTCAGTATATAAACAAACAAAGAAGATAAACAGCGATCTGTGAAACATAACGGCACAGTCTTAAACAGACGTCACCTAAGATTTATTAGGTATTTTGCAACAGTCTGCTAAGATAAATTAAGACGAATTAAATTGGGGGCAACTTTGGGGGCAACTAAAAACTCAATCCAAGCTACTAACAATAGCCATAGGCACTCTAACCATGAATGTGAGTGACGCCGTCCCACCATTAAATAACTGAACAAATCAATGACTTATTAAGTGAGGTTCTTGCAAAACGAAACACCGGAGAGTAATTTTATTGCGAGAAGCGCAAAATAGATGAGAAAGGAGCG
>NZ_JASJXN010000105.1:0-2501 GCF_035018705.1 Undibacterium sp. RTI2.2
CGAGCCAACGGCTTGATCAAGCCGGGTGACAAGATCGCCATCAGCACGCCGATCTTTTCACCTTATTTGGAAATCCCGCTACTAGCCGAATACGGCCTCGAGGTGGTTGATATTCGCATGGATGGGCACGCCGACTGGCAGTTGCCGGACAACGAAATCGACAAGCTGAGCGATCCGGCAGTAAAGCTATTTTGTCTCGTCAATCCGAGTAATCCACCCTCGACCAAGTTATCAGATCAGGTTCTCGATCAACTGGCCGCGCTGGTGGCGCAACAACGCCCCGATCTGTTCATTATCACCGATGACGTATACGGGACCTTTGCGGATAACTTTGTGTCGCTGTTTGCTAAGTGCCCACGAAATACACTGTGCGTGTACTCATTCTCAAAGTTCTTTGGCGCAACAGGATGGCGCCTAGGCATCATTGCGCTACATGACGAAAATGTTTTTGACGCGGCACTGGCAGCATTGCCAGAGGCGGGGAAAGTCCTTCTCGACGCACGATACGCTTCACTCACTACCACGCCGCGCACGATTCGTTTCATCGATCGACTGGTCGCTGACAGCCGCGCCGTCGCGCTGAACCATACCGCCGGTCTGTCACTCCCGCAGCAACTGCAAATGGCACTGTTCTCGCTCAATGGACTCATGGACCGAGAACACCGCTACAAGGAGTCGGCCAAACAGTTGCTGCGCAAGCGCTATCAGACCTTGTATCGCAATATGGGTATCGAGGCATTGCGAACGCCCAATGACGTGAACTATTACTCGTTGATCGATCTGCAAGAAATTGGCGGCGCGTTGTATGGGCCCGAATTTGAAGCATGGTTCGTCCGCAGCGATCTTGGTATCAGCTTTCTTTTCCGGCTTGCGCAAGAAACCGGTGTGGTTCTGCTGCCGGGCAATGGATTTGATGTAATTGACACCTCGGCGCGGGTCTCGCTGGCTAACCTAACTGAGATCGAGTACGCGGCAATCGGCAAATTTACGCGCCATGTGCTCGATGAGTGTTATCAGGATTTTAGGGATAGCTTACCAGCACCTGTAACAGACCCTCAGCCCCCGCGCGCAGTGCCATTGCATCCTGGCTAACCGCAGAGTGATGAACCAAACGCTCGTGCGGTCTTGCCCACCTGAAGCAACCTCTAGCGAATCAAGTAGCTCGAAATTTGTGTATGTTAAGTAATCAAGCGCGGGCTAGTGCCAATACTCTGCCTCGGAATCATCCAAATACCCAACCACACTGGCTGAACATATACGCGTCGATGACATCAACAAATCAATAAAAATACTTCAGGCACTTGGCGGGCATGTACTGTTAACGCCGCGGGCCGACAGGCATGGAAGGAATGTTGCAGTGGTCTCCGACACTTCAGGAGCACCGTTTAGATTGGTGGAATGGACTGAAACCGATATTAAAGAGGTCAGCAAATGAAAACCCGAATCTGGCGTTGGATCGTCATCGCTCCAGTAGTTGCTGCGTCAAGCAGCTGTGCTGTTAGCGGCGGATGGTGTGGCTACAATGGTAACTACGGAACCAGCATGGATATTGGTGTTGGCTACTATGAACGGTTCTGTCGCGTTAACTAATGTAAATCAAACTTATTACTGGGATCTCATTCGTTCTCAAACTGAACGGATTTGTGCTGCTAAAGCATAAAACTGATCGGCAAAAGACATCTCTTCTGTGCCACCAAACATCAGCTGGCCTTTGCGAATCATGTGCATTAATTCGATGCCAGTCAGGATGCTTTTCGCCGCGTGAAATGATTTGAAGCCAAGCATTGGTTTTGTTATTCGTTTCACTGCGCGGTGGTCTTGTTCGACGATGTTGTTGAGGTATTTTACCTGACGAATGAGCATCGGTACGTCCATCGCATCATTGATTTCATCGATCGCTGCTTTGTTTGCTCCGCTCTTGTCCATCGTGACTTTTTCCGGAATGCCGTTAGCCTGCATCGCCTTGTCGAAGAAGCGCATGGCCTCTGCCTTTTCACGCTTTGCTGTCAATAGAAAGTCAATTGTCTGACCTTCTTTATCGACTGCGCGATACAGATATTTCGTATGCGTCCGACAGTCCCACCTAGACGATCAGCAAACAACCGATTTTGCCCGCAACGGCAACAATTCATCAATACGATTATTTTTACAGGTAGGGAGTTTTTCCAAAGTTTCTTTAAGCCAGGCAAGCGGTTCGATGTTATTCGCTTTGGCGGTGGCGAGTAGACTTTGAATGGCAGCAGCCCGTTTGCCAGCGCGTTCTGATCCGGCAAACAGCCAGTTCTTCTTGCCGATGGCAATAGGACGGATGGCATTCTCGATCGGATTATTATCAATCGGTAGATTGCCACTGGCGGCATAGCGCATAATCGCCGGCCAGCGCTTGAAGCTGTAATCGATGGCTTTGGCCAGACTGCTGCCATCCGCCGTCTTTTGACGCGTCAGCAGTAACCACGCATGCATCGCTTCCAATCTCGGCAAGGCTTGTTCTTGGCGGTACC
>NZ_JASJXN010000106.1:0-2105 GCF_035018705.1 Undibacterium sp. RTI2.2
ATCTATATCTGAGTCCTTTCGAGCAACGCCATTTATCTGTGATCCAAAAAAATAAATGAACGAGAAATCTGAATACCGATTTGAAATTACGTTGACAATAAACTCAGTTAATAAATTTTTATAATTCATATTATTTCTCTGGAAGATTTTTAATCCCCCTATTTTTTGAAAAATAGGTATTGTTCCAATGGTCGAAATGGAGATGCTTAACACCAAGCAGATCCAGTTCTGAAATTAATTCTGGAGAATAAATTTCAGCAATTACCTGAGAATTTACATAGTAAATACCACCTTCACTTAGTGTAAATTTATAAGCGATACTCAAGGTGTTTTCAGCAGACTCCCACAACCTATTTATGTGTGCGAGGAATAGATGGCTATTTTGTATGTTTTGATATGTAGAGGGATAGTGAGCTCTTGCAGCTTTGAAGTAACACAAGATATACAGCATAAAATCGCTCATTCCGCTTATGTTTCCGCTATATGAGTCTAGTCCACTAGTTTTGAATTTTTGATAAACGCTAGTAGAAGTTAAGTTCGTCTCTAGGTTTGCTGCAATTGTATAGGCATTGAATTCATCAACTCCCGTTGATATATCGTTACCCGTGAATTTTTTGCTTTTAATAATGTAAGTATTAAAGTTTGAATTTGACGGTAAAAGTACTTTAAATTTGTCTGGTATCACTTCCTCGACGATGGAAAAGTTAGCACTGTCACCTGGATGCCGCTCGGTTATCCTCCCATAACCGTTAAATAAGTAGGTAGAATTCCCGCTATTGCACTTCCTCATTAAGGTGTGCATGTCATGTACCGTTTCATGTATCGCAGTAGTTAACGTGATCAGAGAAATTCCTTTGTTAATACGAATCCACCACATCACACTGTGCGGCATAAGTCGGAATAACTGATAAGCGTCTCTGTTGTTCGAATCTAAAAGTAACTGATTCACCACAGCAGTATCTGACTCTTTTAAATTAATACTTTTATCCCATTGTGGCTCACCAAACGCGTATGACTGATCGGATTTGTTGTCTCCAGAATCAACACCTTGATTTTCAATCAAAGCCCAGCAATTCAAGGAATTATAAAAAGGCCGCTCACCCGCTTCAGCAATAGAAATATTTTCAATTTCAGTCTTTTTAAGCATTATTTTAAATTGATCCATATTTTTCACTAATCCGGTATCCGAGCTATTGGAGTTTTTTTCCTTACCGTTTATTTGCGCACCACAAGGAAATGCACTAAAAAAAAACATAAGTATTAATGGTATTTTAAGCATTTGTTAAATAGATTTTGGAGGTATTGTCAAATAAGGTTTGCTGAAGATAATTGAACTCAGTAATGTGAAGTAATAAAAAAGGGCATAGAGGTCAATTTCCTTATTTTAATTTATACAAAATAATCCTAACCAAGTCATGACTTTTTGCTTTATGGTGGCATTCATTATTTTCTTTAACAAATGCCACTACTTTCTATTTCACAAATCGCAGAAATATAAATCTAATTTCGTACCTCGTCTTGCTGAGACATTGATCATTTTTGCATAGTTACTGTTGTGCAAATCTGCGCAGAAACAACCGGCGTTGGAGTGCCAGCGCATGTGATCACAGATATTGTGTTGTCATTATTTGTACAAGTTTGAATCGACTGTCCTACGGCACCTACAGTTATACAAACACTGGTTACAACAGTTGCTCCACTCGATTCCGAATTCTGTCCCGAGTTCGACCCCGAAACTGATACAGATTGAATTGGCTCTTCGCCATAGTAGGCATTGTTAATATCCAATCCATATTGAGCAGCTAGGCCAATATCCCCACCACCAACCGCAAACAATTCGTCATTTGTAATTAAACGCATTTTGTGTTTCCCTATACATGGTTAAGTTGAACTATGCCTCATGACATAGTTTTGCTGCTCCGTTCTTGGTCTCGACTACCTTGAACGGTTTTTCGGACTGGGTCTGGAAGAAAATATCCTTTCAGATCCAGTATTCGAATCTTGTTGGGTTACAAATTTCTATAGTTGGAGACCTTTGCATGACAGCCTTAATCAGAGCCGTTTCAGCAAAGGTTGAATTTTTAAAAAATAAAATGATGCTTTTT
>NZ_JASJXN010000107.1:0-1983 GCF_035018705.1 Undibacterium sp. RTI2.2
AAGAGATAGCCTGTCAGTTATTTGAGTGAGCGACACTGTTCGAAAGAACAGAGTTCAGCAATGAACAAAAACAGAGATTAAACTGAAGAGTTTGATCCTGGCTCAGATTGAACGCTGGCGGCATGCCTTACACATGCAAGTCGAACGGTAACGCGGGGCAACCTGGCGACGAGTGGCGAACGGGTGAGTAATATATCGGAACATACCCTAGAGTGGGGGATAACGTAGCGAAAGTTACGCTAATACCGCATACGAACTTAGGTTGAAAGTGGGGGATCGCAAGACCTCATGCTCATGGAGTGGCCGATATCTGATTAGCTAGTTGGTAGGGTAAAAGCCTACCAAGGCGACGATCAGTAGCTGGTCTGAGAGGACGACCAGCCACACTGGAACTGAGACACGGTCCAGACTCCTACGGGAGGCAGCAGTGGGGAATTTTGGACAATGGGCGCAAGCCTGATCCAGCAATGCCGCGTGAGTGAAGAAGGCCTTCGGGTTGTAAAGCTCTTTTGTCAGGGAAGAAACGGTAGTTCCTAATACGGACTACTAATGACGGTACCTGAAGAATAAGCACCGGCTAACTACGTGCCAGCAGCCGCGGTAATACGTAGGGTGCAAGCGTTAATCGGAATTACTGGGCGTAAAGCGTGCGCAGGCGGTTATATAAGTCAGATGTGAAATCCCCGGGCTCAACCTGGGAACTGCATTTGAGACTGTATGGCTAGAGTGTGTCAGAGGGGGGTAGAATTCCACGTGTAGCAGTGAAATGCGTAGATATGTGGAGGAATACCGATGGCGAAGGCAGCCCCCTGGGATAACACTGACGCTCATGCACGAAAGCGTGGGGAGCAAACAGGATTAGATACCCTGGTAGTCCACGCCCTAAACGATGTCTACTAGTTGTCGGGACTTAATTGTCTTGGTAACGCAGCTAACGCGTGAAGTAGACCGCCTGGGGAGTACGGTCGCAAGATTAAAACTCAAAGGAATTGACGGGGACCCGCACAAGCGGTGGATGATGTGGATTAATTCGATGCAACGCGAAAAACCTTACCTACCCTTGACATGGAAGGAATCCCGAAGAGATTTGGGAGTGCTCGAAAGAGAACCTTTACACAGGTGCTGCATGGCTGTCGTCAGCTCGTGTCGTGAGATGTTGGGTTAAGTCCCGCAACGAGCGCAACCCTTGTCATTAGTTGCTACGAAAGGGCACTCTAATGAGACTGCCGGTGACAAACCGGAGGAAGGTGGGGATGACGTCAAGTCCTCATGGCCCTTATGGGTAGGGCTTCACACGTCATACAATGGTACATACAGAGGGCCGCCAACCCGCGAGGGGGAGCTAATCCCAGAAAGTGTATCGTAGTCCGGATTGTAGTCTGCAACTCGACTACATGAAGTTGGAATCGCTAGTAATCGCGGATCAGCATGTCGCGGTGAATACGTTCCCGGGTCTTGTACACACCGCCCGTCACACCATGGGAGCGGGTTCTGCCAGAAGTAGTTAGCTTAACCGCAAGGAGGGCGATTACCACGGCAGGGTTCGTGACTGGGGTGAAGTCGTAACAAGGTAGCCGTATCGGAAGGTGCGGCTGGATCACCTCCTTTCTAGAGTTGTGCTGAAAGTTAAGTGTCCACACTTATTGACTGTTACTGTAAAGAACAAGGTAAGTTGCCAGGAAACTGGCGACAAGCTGTATAACTCACTCACGTGAGAATCGAGCAAGCACCTGGGTCTGTAGCTCAGTTGGTTAGAGCACCGTGTTGATAACGCGGGGGTCGTTGGTTCGAGCCCAACCAGACCCACCAAACTTGTGGAGCAGGTTGCAGGCAAGTGAGTGCAGGAAGACATCCAAGTTTCGGGGGTTTAGCTCATCTGGTAGAGCACCTGCTTTGCAAGCAGGGGGTGAACGGTTCGATCCCGTTAACCTCCACCAAGATTGAAACATTGAAGCAAAGTACAAACCTAAGTCAAGCAGCGCG
>NZ_JASJXN010000108.1:0-1776 GCF_035018705.1 Undibacterium sp. RTI2.2
ATGGCCGCTCCTTTCTCATCTATTTTGCGCTTCTCGCAATAAAATTACTCTCCGGTGTTTCGTTTTGCAAGAACCTCCCTTATTAAGATTTTACCGGTGCTTTATTCCCGCCGATGAGACAGCAAATGCGATCGCAGTTATGTTTGGAGAAGTGTCCGCCATCTCAAACTCAAATTAGGCCTATTGACCAGCCGGTTTCGGGCGAATCATCCACTCAAGTGTCAAACAGCGTGCAATACTTCTCGCTGTTTGCACATAGACAAATGAATGGTCGCTCCCTGGCACGCCATCCAGCAGCAAAGGCCTAATTAAATTTAACATCACCGAAGTTATTGTAAATCCAGATGCGGGTAGTCAATTTTAGCGTTGCTATCAGAAACTTGTCATCTCGTTTAGGCTAGCCCTAGTGCTTTTGCGACTTGACTAAATAGTCTCGGGTGATCGCGAAGACATTAAAACTTCTCGCTCACGTTCTGCAGTCACTGGCAGAGGCAACGCACAACGCAGGTAAAGTTTGAATCGTGAGAGATTCTCCTGACATCATTGAGTGCGCGTCGATAACCTGCTCAAATTAATAGCAATTTGTAGACAAGACTGCACCACTAGGCTTTCGGACATTATTTATTAATATGAAATAAGAGTTATCCCCAATTTCTGTGGATAACTTTCAGCGGTTTTTTTTGAGATGAAGCATTAGCCAACTCAGCTTCAATGCCCGTTGTTTTTGATAGCCTTCGATCCCTTAATGTAACAATTGTTACGAATCTGAGATGACACCAACGATGATTGCACCTGCTGAATAATAGTTGTTGTCTTTTTGATTTTATGTTTGATAACGCACAGACTTATTTGTTCTGGCATGGCAAGATTTCATTTAACGCAGGGTGGCGCTTGGGGCGTTTGTGTGAACTGGCTCAACCAAGATAAATAGCCAATCAACATTGCCCCAGCAACTATGGGCGATAAAGCCCATATTGGTTCATATTGAACCGGTGCAAGTTCACTTTTAAAAACGAGTTTGAGGAAGATTTTGCGTATGAGTAGCCACGACCGGCCAGAAGATAACTACCTGCTTGCAACACTGCCAACTGCAGATTTTGAACGCGTGCTTCCAAACCTTGAACTGGTGACCCTTGAGCTTGGGCAAGTGATATCAAACCCCGGACAGCCGATTTCACATGCCTATTTCCCTACAAAGGCAATTATTTCGATGATGTACGTCATGGAAAACGGCGACTCTGCAGAGATTGCCGTGGTTGGACGCGATGGCGTTGTGGGTATCTCACTCTTTTTGGGGGGCGGTATAACCTCAAGTGTCACAATAGTTCAGAACGCTGGTCAAGCCTATCGTCTGTCATCGCACCATTTGGCATTGGAGTTTGACCGTCACTCAGCCATGATGCGCACCCTGTTGCGCTTTACCCAAGCCATGGTTACCCAAATGACTCAAGTCGCTGTTTGTAATCTGCATCACCGCTTGGAGCACAAGCTCTGTCGCTGGCTTCTTTGCCGAGTCGACCTCGTTCCAGCCGACGTATTGACGATAACGCACGAACTTATCGGGCACATGCTTGGCGTACGTCGCGAGGGAGTAACCGGTGAGGCAAGCAAACTGCAGGCCGCTGGGATAATCCGATACAGCCGCGGCCTCGTACAGGTGGTTGACCGTGCGGGTTTGGAGAAGTTAGTATGTGAGTGTTTTGGGGTCGTGAAGAAGGAATATGAGAGGCTCTTGCCACGCATTACTCATGACATGCATGAGCCGAAGCATCCACT
>NZ_JASJXN010000109.1:0-1612 GCF_035018705.1 Undibacterium sp. RTI2.2
TCCGTAGTCAGAAAGTTCCTGCATAAATGATCGGGGTTGGGGTACTTTTTACTTCAACTTTTAAGTGCACCAACGCCTATTTGGTTGGAACACCAACATTGCCAACTGAGCGAACATGGCCATGTTCATTGATCATTCCGATTTCAACACTACGTTTAGTTTTGTGAACATCGATAACAAAAACAGATGAGTCCTCAACAAATTTAAATTTAAACTGGGTAGCATTTGTAGGCGAGGCTCTGCCAGGCACATATTGACCATCAAGTTTTTTGCCAACGATGCCTTCGATAATCTGCGTGTTGTTGTCTGCTTTAGCACTTTGAAGAAATTCCTCTTTTTCGGACTTGTTAAAAAGCATCGGCACTATTAGAAGGTTGTCCTGAGGTTTCAATGTAGACAAATATTGGTACCGCTCAATAGCCGGCAAAGAAACCAAGCTTATTTGGTTCATACGCAAGATATCAAACACGAATATTTTGCCTAGTCGGTTTTCACAATCGATCATCAGGTCATCAACGCCTAAAGCATTCACCGCGTCGATAATCGACTGAGGAATGCTATTGATCATGCCTAGCTTATTTGACGACACTAAGGTATTTTTCTTTTTGTCGATCATCAACCGCTCGCCGTCTATTTTTTCCATCCACCCGAAATTATCATTGTCCATTGTGGCCAACAGATCTTCATAGGACATTGGTGTTAGAAGATGCGGAAAGTTGCCAGACATAAGACCGGCCATTTCAGATGTTGAGTACAGCACGCCACTCTCGTCCTCGGTATAACCCTTCTTTGGGCTCTTTTTTTCTTTGACAATATCGTTGAACTGAGCGACTGCTTCGTCGTAGGTAACAGTTGGCGGTATTACTTTTGGAACCGTGGCTGAACCACGTTTTCCGTGTCGTGTCTGGACGATGTAACCGCCCTCCACTGCCTTTATTTCTGCGTGATATTCTTTATCGGCGCCATCTTTTGTACAAAACATAGTTATTTTTGGTAATGTAAAAACGCACATATTTAATTTCCTTTTTTAGGATTTAAGATTGAGTAGATAATGGGTCCAATGCGGGGGCAATTAGGAACCATTGATTTGAAAATTCACAACTAGGTGATGTGTGAATTGATGACAAAGAAATTGGATTCTTTGAATTTATAAAAAGCGAAATTACATCGCAGGGTACAGATGGCTAGGAATAGATAATTGATGATCGTCAACCCATTTCGCAGCCCAATCAGTTAGCGCTATGCGTTGGGTGTTCTTAAACAGGCCTAATTTTTCAAGCTTGAGTGTTGCGTTACGATGAACCGGCGCAGGTATTTTTTCACCACTTTTAGATGCAACCAAGGTGGACTGGGCCGTGCGAGCACCAAATAAAATGCATTTTTCGTAATCAGACAATTCAGATAGTAAAGAACTGAATTGCTCATAGTTCTGAAATTTTTTTTGCATGTAGTTATCCTAAAAAAAAAGGACCGGCCATCGCTGGTTAGTCCTTTATATTGTTTTGTCAATTTGAGTAGTTGCTGTGTCGGAAGTTGTCAACTACCCCGCCCTAAAGAGCGGAGCTTGGAGTTCAAAGTCTGAAGTCGCAAGACAGAAGATTGAGAGCCGAGA
>NZ_JASJXN010000110.1:0-1392 GCF_035018705.1 Undibacterium sp. RTI2.2
TTGACGCCGGCGAAGCTCATTGGCATAGCCTTGGCCAAACTTCAACGTCCATTGGCGGATCGTCTCATACGTGACTAGGATGCCACGGCTGGCCATTAGTTCTTCTATGTCGCGAAAACTCAGCGCGAACCGGAAGTAGAGCCACACGACATCGCTGATGATTTCTGCTGGGTAGCGGAACCCGCAATAGAGTAGAGATTTTTTCGTCTCGCCACCTTACAATATTTTGCCAGCCTCCGCAAGTTGACAATACCATCCTGAGAAAGTAGTAATGGATGAGAGCGGAGCCAATAAATCGGCGATCGATCAGATCATCGAAGACAAGGCGATTTTGCTAATGCGACAAAACGCCCGAACCACTCTTTAATAAATAATTAGATATTGTACGTCATTTGTGCTAACATAGCGTCAAATGAACTAACAAATGAGGTGACGCCATGAGTGCCCTAGCTTTTAAATCAGCCCGCTTTGGACTCCGTGCCACGCCAGAACAGGAAACTATACTGCGCAGAGCCGCTGATGTGTCGCGTAAATCTTTAACTGATTTTATTCTCGATAGCGCTTGTCTCGCGGCGGAACAAGCACTCCTAGACCAAAGATTGTTCATGGTTTCTGGGAATCAGTATCAATCTTTAATGGATTTATTGGAACGTCCTGAGCAAGAAAATAAAGGTCTACGCGATTTATTCTCTCGAAAATCGCCGTGGGATGAGGCGAAGTGAGTTTAGGCAAGCCGGAGCCTCTTAATGCCAAACATCAAATCGAGGAATTTGATTGTGGCAAGCCTCCCCTTAATGAGTGGTTGCTACGCCATGCCAGACAGGCGCAAGGAAGTGGATCTGCAAAAACTTTCGTAGTAGCAGATGGGTTTCGTGTTGTCGGGTACTTCAGTTTGACGATTGGCCAGGTCGACACTACTGAAGTTCCCGAACGTATCAGTAAAGGAATGGGGCAATACCCAATCCCTGTTGTTATAATTGCTCGCCTTGCTGTTTCTACTCATGATCAAGGCAAAGGCATTGGTATAGGTATGCTCAAGGATGCAATTGAACGTACCATCGTCATAGCTGATCAGGCTGGCGTCAGAGCTATGCTCACTCACCCCATTGATGATGAGGCTTCAAATTTCTACACCCGTTTCGGATTTATAGGATCGCCCATTCGTGAAAAACAATTATTACTTTTGCTAAAAGATGCGCGGCAATTGTTATCTACGAAAACTTGAAATAGTCCAATCAATCAACTCACTGCTTATAGTTTAGGCTCTATCGCATTAGGCCGAAATTGGTAAAACGTTTCGATGAAATCAGTGCCTAATTGACATCCTCCCCGCCCTAAAGGACGGGGATTCCTACGGCGCTGCGCGATGATTTGCGAGTCGCTTCGGCGGGT
>NZ_JASJXN010000111.1:0-1268 GCF_035018705.1 Undibacterium sp. RTI2.2
AAACAAGAAAACCAATCGCAACAGTGGCCACACCCATGCTCGACTTTACTGGTTTGGGTATTTTGCAAGAAGCTCAAGGTTCTTTCTAAACAAATCTCAGCGCAACTCCCATAGCGATTTTCTGTTCGCTCACAAAACGCATGAAGACAATTCTGCAGATCGTGGTGATATCCCCTTGTGCATTTCCATACAACAGCAGACTCGTTTTTTTGGCGAGGGCATGCCTCCAAAGCGCATGCTGGCGGCTCGAATACTGAATAAGGTTTCGCTCGGAAGCGCAGTCAGCAACGATGTCATCTCTCCGCTTAATAATGGCATCTCTCGTCACTTGGTCACCGAATCAGTCATTCTTCCTGAATTTGTGCCATTCAATAATTGATAGTGGCGTCCAACTAGAAACACTTTATAGCGATATCGTGATAAACCAAGAGGCTATTCATGGTCAAATTCAGATGCAAAAATGCCCAAACTTGAAATTCAAGATTTGGGCATTTGTTGGGAGTTTTTAGTTTACGACTTTAATGTTCAGTTGACGATTTTAATTGCCAAGAATATTTGCTTCCTAAGACACAAACTAATTATTCCACCGTTACGCTCTTAGCCAAATTCCGAGGCTTATCGACGTCCGTTCCACGTGCCAGCGCAGTGTGATACGCCAGCAATTGCAGCGGTACAGTATGCAATATCGGTGACAACATGCCGTAATGTTCCGGCAAACGGATGACGTGTACGCCTTCGCTTGAGGCAATGCGGGAATCTGCGTCGGCGAAGACGTACAGCTCGCCGCCACGGGCGCGGACTTCTTGCATGTTGGATTTTAATTTTTCTAGCAGCGCGTCTTTTGGTGCGACTGTGACGACCGGCATGTCTTTGGTCACTAAGGCTAACGGGCCGTGTTTGAGTTCTCCTGCGGGGTAGGCCTCTGCATGGATGTAGGAAATTTCTTTCAGCTTTAATGCGCCTTCCAAAGCGATTGGGTAGTGCATGCCGCGGCCTAAGAATAAGGCGTTTTCTTTGCGGGCAAATTCTTCTGACCAGGCGATGATTTGTGGTTCTAAAGCTAGCACCGCAGTGATCGCTACAGGTAAGTGGCGCAGGGCTTTGATGTGTTCTGCTTCTTGCTCATCGCTGAGTCTGTCTTTGCTTTGCGCCAGTGTCAGTGCCAACAAGAATAGCGCTGCCAATTGGGTGGTGAAGGCTTTGGTCGATGCGACGCCGACTTCTACACCGGCGCGAGTGATATAGGCCAGAGCGCATTCGCGCACCAT
>NZ_JASJXN010000112.1:0-1239 GCF_035018705.1 Undibacterium sp. RTI2.2
GAGACCTTTGCATGACAGCCTTAATCAGAGCCGTTTCAGCAAAGGTTGAATTTTTAAAAAATAAAATGATGCTTTTTTAGTGATTTTGTCTTCAGCAATCATTTTTTTACTGTTTTCCCATCAAAGTGAGGGCGATTTGCCCTCATTGCCGTTTTTTAGGCGCAACTCTCCTGACCGCTCTGTAAATCGCGTTGAATCGCCACCCCGCGTTTGAGATTGTAGGCGATGCACATTAGCCCAAATCGCGTGTAATTACGTGCCAAACCGAGGTATCTGGCTTGCCCCATTCCGTAGTGCAGTTTGAGTACGCCAAACACACGCTCAACAATGCTGCGTATCCCCGAGTGTTGCCGGTTGCGTTTCTTTTGTTGATCGGTCAATGGCGTGTTGCGGTAGGCTCTTTCTAAAATGCAGTTCTTCGTTCTGGTTTCTGCCAGTAAGGCATCATGCTTGGCGCTCTTGTAGGCACTGTCTGCATACACCGCCGATTCTGTCCCTAAGAGTAAGGGTGCTAAACATTGAGAATCATGGACGTTACCGGCGGTGAATGCACTGGCTTTGATAAAGCCATCTTCTTCCACCGCGATATGCGCTTTATAGCCGTAGGTGGTTTTTTGTTTGCCCTCTGAGCTGGCCTTGACGTTATAGGCCGCTTCGCTATCTTGCGTGTTCCTGCCATTCACACCTTTGTTCGGCCGGTTCTGTTTGGCCTGGATGACGCTGGCGTCGACAATGCTGATTTCTCCTGCCTTGATATAGAGCTGCCGGCTGGTGAGTTGATCGTTGATCTCTTTGAGCAGCGCTTCCCATAGACCTCCAATCAGTTTTTGGCGAAAGCGCCACAGCGTGCTGTGGTCCGGTACATTCTCGCTAATATCCAAGCCGACAAATCGACGAAACAATAAATCCCGCGCCAGTTGCTTTTCTAGTTGCGGATCAGAGAGCGTGTACCACGACTGCAATAGCAGCGCTTTGAACATCATCAATGGCGGCCAGGCTTTCTCGCCTCTGGCTTTGCTGTGGATGCCATTCAATTGCGCTTCCAGCGGCAACCAGTTGATCAGGGCATGCACATCATCGAGTTCGGTGACCGCTTTATGCTCCACGATTAAGGCATCACCCAGACTGCGTTGTTTGATATTTTTCCACGCCATGATTGCCACTCTTTAAATTTATCCTGTTGCTATTGTCTCATTTGAGGTAAACACTCTGCTTGGCTTTTTATCGTGCAAAGATCTC
>NZ_JASJXN010000113.1:0-1214 GCF_035018705.1 Undibacterium sp. RTI2.2
TAAAATGGCAAAAGGTAAGTTTGAGCGCACCAAGCCGCACGTCAACGTAGGCACAATTGGTCACGTAGATCACGGTAAAACCACATTGACGGCAGCGATCGCGACAGTATTGTCCAAGAAGTTTGGCGGCGAAGCCAAAGCCTACGATCAAATTGACGCAGCGCCAGAAGAAAAAGCACGCGGCATCACGATCAACACAGCCCACGTAGAATACGAAACAGCCAATCGTCACTACGCCCACGTAGACTGCCCAGGCCATGCCGATTATGTTAAAAACATGATCACCGGCGCAGCACAAATGGACGGCGCGATCTTGGTTTGCTCCGCAGCAGATGGTCCAATGCCACAAACTCGTGAACACATCCTGTTGGCACGCCAAGTTGGCGTTCCCTACATCATCGTATTCCTGAACAAATGCGACATGGTCGATGACGCTGAACTGTTAGAACTCGTTGAAATGGAAGTGCGCGAATTGCTCTCCAAATACGAATTCCCAGGCGACGACCTGCCAATCATCCAAGGCTCCGCAAAATTGGCGCTCGAAGGCGACAAAGGTCCACTGGGCGAAGAAGCCATCATGAAACTCGCTGATGCACTAGACAGCTACATCCCAACACCAGAACGTGCTGTTGACGGCGCCTTCCTGTTGCCAGTAGAAGACGTCTTCTCCATCTCCGGTCGCGGTACTGTCGTAACAGGCCGTATCGAACGCGGTATCGTCAAAGTTGGCGAATCATTAGAAATCATCGGCATCAGCGACACTGCAGTTACAACTTGCACAGGCGTTGAAATGTTCCGCAAATTGCTCGACCAAGGTCAAGCAGGCGACAACGTTGGTGTATTGTTGCGCGGCACTAAGCGTGAAGACGTACAACGCGGTCAAGTGTTGGCAAAGCCAGGTTCCATTAAGCCGCACGCCCACTTCACAGGTGAAATCTACGTCTTGTCCAAGGACGAAGGTGGTCGTCACACACCATTCTTCAACAACTACCGTCCACAGTTCTACTTCCGCACAACGGACGTAACTGGCTCGATCGAGTTGCCGAAGGATAAAGAAATGGTCATGCCAGGTGACAACGTCTCTATTACAGTCAAGCTGATCAACCCGATTGCGATGGAAGAAGGCTTGCGCTTCGCGATTCGCGAAGGCGGTCGTACAGTTGGTGCGGGTGTTGTTGCTAAAATCTTGGCCGATTAATTCAGTCAGAGTTCGT
>NZ_JASJXN010000114.1:0-1206 GCF_035018705.1 Undibacterium sp. RTI2.2
ATTTTTTTGTTCATAAGCATTGGGAGGCAGATTTCCCAATGTGGAGTGCAATCGGACGTTGTTGTAGAAGGCGACGATATAGTCTGCAATATCTTTCATCGCCTCAGCGTGATTGGCATAGTCCTGACGCCATACGCGCTCCATTTTCAGGTTCAAAAAGAAACGCTCCATCACTGCATTATCCCAACAGTTTCCCTTGCGGCTCATGCTGCAACGTAAGCCATTTTTCGCCAGCAGTTGTTGATAGGCTTCACTGGCATATTGACTACCCCTATCCGAATGGACAATCATGCCCTTGGCTGGTTTGCGTTGCATCATCGCCATTTGCAATGCCGCACACACCAGCTCTGCCTCCATGTTGGGAGCCATTGCCCAACCAACGATTTTGCGGGAATACAAATCCAGCACCGCTGCCAGATACAGCCAGCCACTGCGCGTGCGGATATAGGTCATATCTGCTACCCAGGCAGCATTTGGCTGTGTCGGTTCAAATTGTCGGTTCAGAATATTCTCGGCAACAGGTAAATCATGTTTGCTGTCAGTCGTGTGGATAAATTTCCGCTTCCATACCGGCGTGATGTTATGTTGATTCATCAAGCTGCGCACACGATAACGTCCCACTTGCCAGCCTTGGTGTCTCAGGCTGGTTTGCAGGCGCCGGCTGCCATAAGTACTGCCGCTGGCAGTAAAACTCGCTTGCAAATGAACGCTGATGCCGCAGACCGTTGCCGGACGTTTCTGCCGTTGTTGCGCTGCATAGAATCCTGAACGGGAAACGGCCAATACGCGACATGCCTGCAGCGCTGGTATAGCCTCCTTTTGCAACTGTTGAACCAGCCGGTAGTTCATTTCAGTTCCCGGGCAAAGAAGGCCGAGGCTTTTTTTAAAATATCGACATCCATGCGCAGCTGGCGGTTTTGGGCTTCTAACTCGCGGATGCGGATCTGCTCGGCGGTGAGTGGCTTACCAACTCCAGGCAGTCCGCTTTGTTCCGCACGCACCTGGCTGAGCCAGCGACGTACAGCGGTCTCGCCTAACTTCATATCTTTGCAGACTTGCGATACGCTCAAGCCTTGATCATGAATCATGCGGACAACTTGCAGTTTAAAATTGGTGTCAAATGTTCTTCTTTGCTTTGTCATTTCTTTCCTCGATAGGTGAATTATCCACCTATCTTGGTGTCCGTTTTTATTAGACCACTACAAT
>NZ_JASJXN010000115.1:0-1090 GCF_035018705.1 Undibacterium sp. RTI2.2
CACTAAAATTGCCGCTCTCACGTTAGAGCTGGCGTACCACAAGCGGATCAAATTTTGCAGCACCTCCGAAGCCTTCACTGCACAGCAACGGGATTTATTCGATGAGACACAAGAAACCGATCTTAATGCCATGCAGGCCGAACTGGAGCAACTCTCCTCTGCACCCCGCGTAAAAACGAAACCAACCGGGCGCAAGCCACTGCCGGCAGAATTGCCACGCATCGAACATCGGCACGAACCAGAATCGTGCAACTGCGGTCAATGTGGCAATGTGCTGGTGCAGATCAGTGAAGATATCAGTGAACAACTCGATGTCGAACCAGCGCGTTTCTTTGTGCATCGCCATATCCGTCCGCAATACGCCTGCCGCGCTTGCGAAACGGTTACCGCAGCCGCCATTCCTCCGGCCATCATCGACGGCGGGCTAGCCGCGCCCGGTTTGCATGCGTGGGTCGTTATCCAAAAATACTTAGATCATTTGCCGCTGTATCGTATCGAACAAATCAGCGCCCGTCATGGTGCGGGGATTTCTCGATCGACGCTGGCTGAATGGATCGGACGTATCGGGGTCGCTTTGCAACCGCTGGTAGATCGATTGACCGAATTACTCAAAGAACGCAGCGTCCTGCATGCCGACGAAACACCGGTGCAACAATTAGATCCCGGCAAAGGTAAAACCAAACGCGCTTACTTGTGGGCGTATCGAAGTAATAGTCTCGACGAAGGTCCGCCGATCATCGTGTTTGAGTTTCAGCTTGGGCGCAGTGGCAGCCATGCGCGCACTTTCCTCGCCGATTGGCAAGGACACCTGATGGTCGATGACTACGCGGGCTATAAAGCCATGTTTGGTCAGGGCATCACTGAGCTCGCTTGCCTGGCGCATGCGCGACGTAAATTCTTTGATTTGCATGCGGCCAATCAACACCCAACGGCCGCCGAAGCGCTGGGCCGAATAGCCGAGCTGTATCACATTGAGAGCGCGGCCAAAGATTACTCGATTGAACAACGCGCACGGTACCGCCAAGAACAAGCCTTGCCGAGATTGGAAGCGATGCATGCGTGGTTACTGCTGACGCGTCAAAAGACGGCG
>NZ_JASJXN010000116.1:0-1082 GCF_035018705.1 Undibacterium sp. RTI2.2
AACGCTGTTGTTCATGCGGGGCGAACGGTTTCTTCTCCCCGCCGCGTGCGTTGTGATCAATTAATGGCACGTGGCCAAGACTTTTGCTGTGTGCCCTTAACTCTTCACTGCAATACGCTGCATCCATCAAATCGTACAAATTCGTTACTCGTGCGGCCGTCATCGTTGCTAACGGCACCGCCGTTTGACTATCGTGCACCGAGGCGCTGGTCAATAGCGCACTGATGGCAACGCCGCAGTCAGCGGTGTCGATATGCAGCTTGTAGCCGTTCCAACTCACTTTATAACCTTGCGCATTGCATTTAGTGCCGCGGTCACACTCTTTGGGTAAAGCATTGACGATGCTCGGTAAAGTTTGCGTCAACTGCCAGCCTATCTTGGTCACTTTCTCTTCCTTTGGCGGCCTTATCTCGCCTTTCTTTGGCCGTCCACGGCGCTGCTTTTGGGCCTTTTCTACGGAAACAACTTTCATGTGTTTCTTCGGCTTCTCGCGCGCCGCAATCGCCGTGCCGTCACGGCTGATGTGTCCAATGAGGCTGTCGCCTAAATAACTCTTGATCAGCGCTTCGTGCACTTTCTCCGCTAATTTGGCTTGGGCAAATTCGCCAAAGGCGCGCGAAAAAGTGGCTTCATTCGGAACTTCTTTCCACATCTCAAAGCCGCACAGCCGTTTTAAACTGCGATCCATCGTCAATCGTTCTATTAAGGCCGCTGTTGTATTGAGCCCCAACACAGCTTTGGCGATGAAGGCGCTGGCCAATGCACCACGGTCATGCGGTTTGCGTCCTATCCCTTGCCATTGGTCCGACACAAATTCTTCGATGCGCACCCAGTCTAGTACATGAATCAATTTTTCCAGCTTCGGCGTCAGTGACCCGCATTGCTGTTTTATCTCCGGTAGCAAATCGTGTTGCAGTAAATTCCAGCGTTGCATTATCAGCAGGCGTTGTGTAGGATTCATAGCGGAGCGCAGATGGTTGTTTAGTCACTTTCATCTTGCCAGAAATGGCCGCTCCTTTCTCATCTATTTTGCGCTTCTCGCAATAAAATTACTCTCCGGTGTTTCGTTTTGCAAGAACCTC
>NZ_JASJXN010000117.1:0-1017 GCF_035018705.1 Undibacterium sp. RTI2.2
GGCCGCTCCTTTCTCATCTATTTTGCGCTTCTCGCAATAAAATTACTCTCCGGTGTTTCGTTTTGCAAGAACCTCAGCTTTAATTCAATTAACGTTAGATGGCTCTCTGGTACAAGACGGACATCAAGTTTCACTAAGAGTTTTATCTAGAGCGTTGCTGTCCATACAGGCAGCTACAGACAGAGCTTTTCTCGATATTCGTTACGGTGGAGTATCAAAGCATCAGAGATTACATTACTCGCAATACAGCGAGGCTGACTTTATCGTTGGTGACCCTAAAGAGGGTAGTTATGTCATCGAGTTTTTGTCAACTCGCGGACAAGACATTATTCGCCGTTTGCGTGAAGCAATAAAAGATCCATACATCCAAGCCGCTGCTGGCGGTGACCAACAAATTTATACAATTAGTCATCAGATCGCGGCAAATAAGGGTGCTTTAAAAAATAAAATCTTACACCCGCAAAGTTTTGATGATTTCTTAAAAGCCCCAAGTGCGTTGTTGACATGAACTTATGGCGACAAATCTATTAATAAAGAGATTGATCAAATGTTGTCTCCCGTAAGAAAGGACGCGGATGCAATTTTGAAGTTGGTACTTAAACCTAGCGATAATGACGTTGCTGAGACATTTGAATTTGATCAAACGACTGCTCTGGCATTTAAAAAAGTGATCGGAACTCGACAGCTCGGAAGTCCTGTCGTATATCAAGGACACCTGCGACAATTAGATCGAGGTCACAACCAAAAAACAAACTTTAAAGGGAAATTTATAAATGTGAAAAATGATAAAGATGTTGTCATTTTTATTCAAAGCGAAGAGGATTTTTCGAGCTTGATACCATATTTAAATGGAAATGAATTCAAGATAATTGCATGTCCAATTATCGAATATTCTTCTTTTGACCTTGTTGCAGGAGACATTCAATTTTTAGAAATTTTCAATAATGAGTGACAAAACAATTGATAAAGTTAAAGAACAGTGCCTCGAATTAATTTTAAATGTTATGCCTGTTAGTC
>NZ_JASJXN010000118.1:0-979 GCF_035018705.1 Undibacterium sp. RTI2.2
GGCGTTGGTGCACTTCAAACTCGAAAAGCGGTGATGTTACGATGCGGCCTCAATTTTACTGATCGCCCCGATGCCCAACAAACACAACGACGATCGGCGTCATCATATACCTAAGATGTCGTTCAAGGTTCAGAATTGGCCGGAATATGAAGCAGGATTACGGCGGCGCGGTAGCCTGACGTTGTGGATTGAAGACGCAGCATTAGATCAGTGGCAAAGCGTAGGGCCAAATGGTCAGGCTCGCTATCGGGATAGCGCCATTGAGACGAGTCTGATGCTGCGCTCCGCCTTCAAAATGGCCCTGCGACAAACCGAAGGGTTAATGGCTTCCGTGCTGACACTGATGAACCTGACAATCACGGCACCGGATCACACCACGGTCAGCAGACGGGCGGTCGGACTGACGGTAACGAAGTCACCATCCGCACCAAAGGGGCCACTCCATGTGCTCATCGACAGCACAGGTTTGCAGGTCTTTGGGGCAGGACAATGGCTGGAAGAAAAACATGGCGCGAAGTCGCGCCGTAGCTGGCGCAAACTACATCTGGCCGTCGATGTCGATGCAGGCATGATTGTCGCGCAGATCCTCACCGATCAGCATACGGATGACCCATCTCAAGTGGGGCCACTACTGGATCAGGTCGACGAACAAATCGACAAAGTCACTGCCGATGGTGCCTATGATGGCGCGCCCACTTATCAAACGATCGCGCAATATGGTGACGATATTGCGGTGGTTATCCCACCCCGTAAAACCGCCGTTCCTGGTACTCAATCGCGTTCGCCAAGTCAGCGTAATCGCCATCTTGACATGATCAATACAGAGGGTCGGTTGGCTTGGCAAGAAGCCACTGGTTATGGACAGCGTGCTTTGGTCGAAACGACCATGGGACGCTATAAATCGATCATCGGTCCTCGACTGCGTGCGCGCAGATTCGAAGCGCAAAAAACCGAGGCCGCCGTCGGTGTTGCTGTGTTA
>NZ_JASJXN010000119.1:0-932 GCF_035018705.1 Undibacterium sp. RTI2.2
GCGATTTTACTAGCATCCTTGTGCGCTTGTTCTGCCCAGGCGGCAACCTGTATCGCCAACTGTTCTGGTGACGTGGTGTGCGGATTAAACTGAGCGAGTGCGGTAGCGAGATCCATGCTGGAAGTTTACATAGACTCGCCCATGTTTACAACCAAAAAGAATGGTGTTTCGCTATTTTTTTGAACGTATTAAAGATTCACACTTGCCAGTGCGTTGGTGCCTGTGCCGTCAGGCGATGCCAGTCGACACCTTTGATGAGCCAATCCCATTGTGCTTGCGTAATCACCCAGCATCGATCATCGTTGCTGGGCCAAACAAACGCACCACGGTGTAATCGGCGCTGACAGCACCACACGCCAGTGCCATCCCAGATTAACAGTTTTAATCGTGTTTTAGGACGATTGCAAAATGCATAGGCGGTGCCATCGCATGGCGTGGTACCTAAACTAGTTTGTATCCATTGCGATAAACTCTCTAGGCCACGGCGCATATCGACTGGTTCAATCACGCAACAAATTTGACCTGGTGCGATCATGCTAATTCATTGAATAATCGAGCTAGCCAGGTAATCTGCACATCCGCAGGTAGCACAAGCTGCCATCCAGATCCATGTTGCAAGACGATCGGCAGAGTCGATGCTGCTGGCGTGCTGGGTTGAATTACAATCGGAACAGTGATCAGGGGTGCTGTTGCTGGTAACTCCTTTCGGCCACGCATAATCCAGCCGTTGAATGTGGTGGCATTTAATTTGCGCTCACGACAATACGCTGCTTGCGTCAGCCCTGATGCGCGCCAGGTACTAACATGTTGCAGCCAATCTGCGCGGATTAGGATGGATTTGATTCTTGACATACTTTGCTCTCCAAAATGATCCAGTCTGGACAGTGCATGAAATTATTTGCTGTTCATAGATGGTAGCGTTGGACGCTTAC
>NZ_JASJXN010000120.1:0-923 GCF_035018705.1 Undibacterium sp. RTI2.2
TTGAAGTAGCAGTAGACGTACTTTAAGGAAACAAGATGGCCGTATTTGTACTAGACCGCAGTGGAAGACCGCTGATGCCATGCACAGAACGACGTGCAAGGTTGATGCTGTCGCGCGGTCGTGCGCGGGTACATCGGCTATTACCGTTCGTGATTCGTCTGACGGATCGCAAAGCGGAAGACAGTGCATTTCAAACACTGCAACTCAAACTCGATCCGGGCAGTAAAACAACCGGCATTGCGTTAGTACGACATGTTGAAGACAGGCTCGCTGTATTAAATCTCATCGAATTAATTCATCGCGGACGTCAAATCAGCGAAGCCTTAACCGCACGGCGCAATATGCGCAGACGTCGTAGGAATAATCTACGTCACCGTGCAGCACGGTTTTTAAACCGGGGAAACAAGAACAAAGGCTGGCTAGCACCGTCCTTGATGCATCGCGTACACACCACCATGACGTGGGTAAATAAGATGCAACGTTGGGCGCCTGTGTCATCACTCTCTAGTGAGCTTGTCCGTTTTGATATGCAGTTAATGCAAAATCCGGATATCTCTGGCGTGGAATATCAACAGGGTGAGCTGCAAGGATACGAAGTACGTGAGTACCTATTAGCAAAGTGGAATAGAACCTGCGCCTATTGTGATGCCAAGAACGTGCCACTGCAGATTGAGCACATCCATCCTAAGAGTGCCGGCGGATCCAATCGCATCGGGAATTTAACCTTGGCATGTAAGCCCTGCAATCAACGAAAAAATGCGCAAGATATTAAGACCTTCTTACGTCGCGATCCGAAGCGGCTTGCCAAGATCATGGCGCAAGCTAAAGCACCGCTAAAAGACGCGGCGGCAGTGAATGCGACGCGTTGGAAGTTAGTGAGCGAATTGAAATCAACAGGCCTGTCGGTTGAAACGTGGAGTGGT
>NZ_JASJXN010000121.1:0-834 GCF_035018705.1 Undibacterium sp. RTI2.2
ACCAGTGGCCTGCACTCCTGCTTCTGGTTGGGAGAAAGGTCAGGTCGAGAATCAAGTTGGCAATGTACGGGAATGGCTGTTTACCCCGTTGGCCCGCTTTGCTTCCTTTGCGGATTTAAATGCGTGGCTCACAACCCGCTGCCAGGAATTAGCGCAACGTATGCACCCGACACAAAGTCAGCGCACCATTGCAGACTGTTATGCTGATGAGCAGCCTTTGCTTCGACCTGTCAGCGCGCACTTTGATGGCTATGTAGAAAAAATGATGCGTGCCTCGTCCACTTGTCTAGTGAAAGTAGACCGGAATAAGTACAGTGTGCCAGCGCGGTTTGCCGGGCAGGCGGTATCTGTTCGCACGACAGCAAATCTGGTGCGGGTCGTCGCACAGGGCGAAGTGATTGCCGCCCATGCCCGTCAATTCAGTCGTGACCAGTTGATTTGTGATCCCTGGCATTACCTGCCTGTTCTGGAGAAGAAGCCTGGCGCTTTACGCAATGGCGCACCATTCGTTGAATGGACATTACCCAGAGCGGTTGTGCAAGTACGCGACCGGATTCTGAAGCAACCGAAAGGAGACCGAGCCTTCGTAGAATTACTGATGCTTGCCGGTGAAGCAGGACTTGATGCGCTTACTGTGGCATGTGAGTTAACTCTGGAGGGCGGCGTCATCAGTGCGCCTATCGTGATGAATGAATTGCGCCGTCTCATTGCGCCGCATTTACCCGCAGCAGCGATCCACCTGCCAGACACCATTGCTTTGACGATGGAACCTCTGGCGAACTGCCACCGTTATGATTATTTGCTGGGAGCGGCCAATGTCCACTGACCACGCTA
>NZ_JASJXN010000122.1:0-734 GCF_035018705.1 Undibacterium sp. RTI2.2
GGCGGCAAACGTGATTTACGGATTGAGAATGCCGGCTATCTGGAAACCGCAGCACACCAGGACTGGCACGATGTCCGCAGACAAACCAAGCAAATCGTCAGTGCAACCTATTTTGATCTGATAGCAGCACAACATAAACTACGCATTGCCAACGAGACCAGAGATTTGTTCTCGATCACACAAGCCGCCGCAGAAAAGAGAAAGAAAGCTGGTGATATTGCAGGAGCAGACGCTGCCAGAATCCGAGTAGATACCTTGCGCGCCGACAACGACGCGCGACAAGCGGCTTCCGATCTGTTGCACGCACAAACAAATCTAATTTCTCTGCTAGGCCTGACAGCATCTGCTAACAGCGTGCATGCTGTCGATGATTGGCCAGCACAAATACTACCTGAGGTGCAGGATACGCTGGATCTGGTCATACAAAAACGTCCTGATGTATTAGCTGCAAAAGCCCGGCTAGATGCGGCACTGGCTGCACGTAAGCTGGCACTGGCAGCAAGAACCAGAGATATCTCTGTCGGCGTTCAGTTTGAACATTACCCGGTTAGCGCCAGCAATCCTCAAGGCTCAGGTAACAGTTTCGGCATTGGCGTACAGATTCCTTTATTTACTCGCTATGAATTTCAGGGCGAAATACGGGCAGCAGAAACTGCCGTAGATGCCGCCAATGAGACCTTAGAAAAAACTAAAGAAGCAGCGCGTAATGAGCTGGTACTGTTAATCGAATCTGC
>NZ_JASJXN010000123.1:0-728 GCF_035018705.1 Undibacterium sp. RTI2.2
GGCAAAATCAAGGTTGGGCGTTTTGTTCTGGGAGGCATTGCAGGAACTCTGCTGGTGGGTGTTGTCATAGGCCAGCTCGGAATTGAGATCAATGGCGGAATAAAGGCGATTTTCTTCGCTCTATTTATTTACGCGGTCGGGTTCCAAGGTGGCCCGCAGTTTTTCCATGCGCTGAACCGACGCTCACTAAATCAACTGGTGTCGGCATTTGTGATGTGCGCGACGGGATTGTTGTGCGTACTGTTCAGTGCCTGGATGTTCGACCTTGATCGCGGTATAGCTGCTGGCCTCGCCGCTGGCGGTCTGACACAGTCGGCCATCATTGGCACCGCTGGTGATGCCATCGCCAAGCTTGGATTGGCCCCGGCCTTGATCAAGACGATGCAAACGAACGTCGCAGTTGGCTATGCGGTTTGTTATATTTTTGGGTCGCTCGGACCGATCATAATGGTCACCTGGTTCCTGCCGATGGTGATGCGCTGGGATATTCGTCAGGAAGCCATCAAGCTTGCTACTTCAATCTCCGGCGGCCACGCCGAACTCGACCCGGGACAGTTCAATGCAATGCGCACCGTTGCCACTCGAATGTATTTGGTTGCACCCGACAGCGCGGCGGTCAACCAGACTGCCCTGGCGATCGACATCGCGCTATCGGATGCCTCGGTAGAGGCGATTTATCGGTCTGGACAACCGTTGGCGATCGCGGACACCACCGTCGTGCTGGCCGG
>NZ_JASJXN010000124.1:0-720 GCF_035018705.1 Undibacterium sp. RTI2.2
AACAAGAAAACCAATCGCAACAGTGGCCACACCCATGCTCGACTTTACTGGTTTGGGTATTTTGCAAGAAGCTCTATTATCCCCAGCCTTTTGCGCAACGTTGATCACTTAAGCTTTAAATTTCTCTTTAAATCTACGTTTTTTAATGATTTACTTCCTTCTCTGTTGATATTATTAAACGTCAACTGAGTTATGAGAGACGTCGCTCGGCATATAGAAAATATACAAAAATTTTTAAAAAAATAAAATTTTTTCTCGATTTAAAATGAAAACATAGCGAAAAAATTGATTAGTAGCTATTCAAAACGACGATTTAGTACATTTTCCACCAACATTTTAGAACCCAACCAGCTACAATAGCGGCCTGTAATTAACTAGACGTGACCGTCTTCCAACGGATAGGATGCTAGCCTCCGAAGCTGGCGATACAGGTTCGATTCCTGTCGGTCGCACCATTCAAACCATTTCTTGGTTTAAATTTAACTACCAATTTGTATGCGCTGAGGTGCACCGATAGTTAATGCCAGTCGCCTTCATTTTCTTCTTTAAATCTACGAGTTGAGTTTATTAATAGCTTACTGCTAGATATTAGGCGTCCGCAGCTGGCAATATAGGCTTTGCTCCTAAGTCATACGCCCCCTTGCTGTCAAACAGCGTTCAATATTTACCACCTGTCAGCGTCCAAATTTTTCCATTTTATCGGCTTGTTCAGAACGATTT
>NZ_JASJXN010000125.1:0-719 GCF_035018705.1 Undibacterium sp. RTI2.2
CTCTTTCAAACGGCATCGATGTGCCAAAATGGGAGCGGCAACACCCCCTAAATGAAATGAGCGTCCAAAATGATCATTACTACAATTGGAATCGATTTAGCTAAAAATGTATTTCAAATTCATGGCGTTGATGCGCATGGAAATGCCGTGCTTCGAAAGAAACTAGATCGGTCTAAGATGGCGGCGTTTTTTATTCAATTACAACCATGTTTAATTGGTATGGAAGCGTGTGGCAGTGCCCATTACTGGGGACGGAAGTTGAGCGCAATGGGGCATACGGTGAAAGTCATGGCACCTCAGTTTGTGAAACCCTATGTTAAGACAAATAAAAATGATGTTGCCGATGCTGAAGCAATCTGCGAAGCCGTCGATCGACCCAATATGCGCTTCGTTCCGATAAAAACGGACGAACAACAAGCTGTTCTCTCATTGCACCGGGTGCGTCAATCTTTTATTAAAGTGAGGACGGCGCAAGCAAACCAGATTCGCGGTTTGCTGTCCGAGTTCGGCATTATCATCGCGCAAGGAATAACGAACATTGCCAAGCGCCTCCCAGAAGTCATGGAAAAATCAGATTTACCGTCAAGCTTTCGAGATGTTCTGCAGCGTTTATATAACCACTTGAAAGACATTGATAAACAGGTCGATGAGATGGATGAAAAAATTCAGCAATGGCACCGCTCTTCAGAGACGAGTAGAAAGCTTGCTGAAATCCCAGG
>NZ_JASJXN010000126.1:0-693 GCF_035018705.1 Undibacterium sp. RTI2.2
CACCATTACCTATGGCGTGCGGTCGATCAGAACGGACATGTGCTCGATATTCTGATGCAGAGTCGGCGCAACCGACAAGCTCAAGAGTTATGCCGCGTGTGGAGCATCGCCAACACAAAGGCCTCAATAACCGTGCAGAACTCTCGCACCAACCGACGCGGCAACGAGAACGACAGATGCGGCGCTTCAAGTCATCGGGCCATGCTCAGCGCTTTTTATCGGCTCATGGCCCGATCAACAATGCTTTCCGGTGTCAGCGAAACCGTATGACAGCGGAGCAGTACCGACACATGCGTACGCAGGCATTTTCTGTATGGAATGAGGTCACCAACGTAGCAAAAAAACCTAATCCGTGACACCGTGTTACCCGGGCAAATGCAAGTTCGCCTGAAATTGTACAACTCGCCGTCTCCGTTCAGCAAGTTGACAATACCGGCGGGAGTACTGGCGCGTATTGCACCACCAGCATCACCTGTACCTAAAGCGATGGCGGCTAAAAAAGAGAGTGGGAAACCTAAAGCTAAATGATAGAACCTGTCAGCGCGATTAATAGATTTATCCATGGCGTTGGTGCACTTAAAAGTTGAAGTAAAAAGTACCCCAACCCCGATCATTTATGCAGGAACTTTCTGACTACGGACGGAGTTTGGGCGTCCAGCAGCGAGCATGCGATTTAACACAGCAACACCGACG
>NZ_JASJXN010000127.1:0-669 GCF_035018705.1 Undibacterium sp. RTI2.2
TACGAAGAGCAACGGGAGGTAAGTTTTAGGGGGAGTATATCCAAATTATAAAAAACCTCAAACGGCGTTCGATAGCCGAGGCATTTCCTAGGGCGATGATTGAGTTGATTGACTGCCCGTTGCAACTGGGCTTGAGTGATTTCCTTGAAGTTGGTGTTCTTTGGAAAGTAGTATCGTAATAAGCCGTTCGTGTTCTCGTTGAGCCCCCGCTCCCAGGAATGATACGGATGAGCGAAGTACACTTGGGCTTGCAGATGTGCTGCGATGGACTCATGCCCTGCAAACTCCCTGCCATTATCGAACGTGATGGTATGGCAGTGCTGCTGATGTGGCGTGAGCAGTTGCTCGATGCTGGCAGCAACTCCTTGCGCGTGTTTGCTATGATGTTGCCGGGCTAAGGTAAAACGAGAGACACGATCGACCCGCGTAATGACGATACCTTGCTGTTTCTTGCCAATGATCGTATCGCCCTCCCAGTCGCCTAAGCAGATTTTTTGATCCACGATCGCGGGTCGTTGGTCAATGCTGATACGGTTCTTGAGCATGCCCCGGCGCTGTTGACCACTACCGTAGCGTTTGCGGTAGGGCTTCTGACCCCGCAGATGCTTGAAGAGAGTGCCGCCCGCTCTGCGGTCAGCGTAGATGCGCAGATAGACGGTTTCATGACTG
>NZ_JASJXN010000128.1:0-666 GCF_035018705.1 Undibacterium sp. RTI2.2
TTGACGATGGAACCTCTGGCGAACTGCCACCGTTATGATTATTTGCTGGGAGCGGCCAATGTCCACTGACCACGCTACCAGTTTAAAAACACTGCAACTCTATGGGATGGCTTTGGCATGGAGTGAGCTGCAGGCAGAAAAGCCCAGGCAAGCACATCGACCTGAAAGCTGGATGGAGCGGTTAATCCATGCAGAACAAACCGATAGGCAACTCAAGAGCTTACGCTATCAACTCAAAACAGCACGCTTCCCGATTCACCGTGACTTAACTGGCATTAACTGGGCAGAGACTCCCTTATCGCAAACAGTGGTTGAGCAATTGGCGACCGCAGGATTTATGGAAACAGCGCACAACCTAATTCTGGTGGGTGGTACTGGCACCGGCAAGTCGCATTTGGCCACTGCCATCGGTGTCGCGGCAATCCATCATGGCAAGCGGGTGCGTTTCTTTAATGCGGTCGATCTGGTCAACCAGTTGGAACGAGAGAAGAGTCAGGGAAAGGTCGGCAATCTGGCGAAACAGCTCTGCCTGATGGACGCTGTCATTTTAGATGAGCTGGGATATTTGCCGTTTCCCGCTTCTGGAGGTGCATTGCTGTTCCATCTGATCAGCCATCTCTATGAAAAAACCTCGCTCATCATTACGACCAATTTGTCATTCGGCGA
>NZ_JASJXN010000129.1:0-649 GCF_035018705.1 Undibacterium sp. RTI2.2
CGGATGTGCGCATCAAAGACCATTTCCTGCGTTTCTCTGGGATAGGCGGCCACAAACATTTGGCGGCTATAGGCTAACCGGAAATGGGCGACTTTAATCGTTTGCATGATGCCAGCGATTTCCACCTGTTCCTGGCTCCAGTCAAACTGGCAGGCATCGGCTGGCAGAAACACCAACGGAATAAACGCTTCGGTGATTTTTGGACCATGTGCGCTGGATTTCCACTGTTTTACAAATCGTTGAATGCTGTCGTAGGCCCCGCCGTAACCTAGTTCCTGTAGCCCCTCAAATAGCCGTTGCGCTGTTCGGCGCCGTGATCGGGGTAGTTTGGATTCTTCTTCTAACCAGGAGGTTAGCTGGTCTTTATATTCATCGAGGCGGGGTGAAACCGTTAGCAGCCGCTGATATTTAGGCTGTTCGACGGTATTGAGATGTTTGCGTACGGTCGGCCGGGAGAGTCCCATTTCTCTCGCAATGGCAGAAATCGATTGTTTCTGTACTGAATGACGTCTTCTTATTTCGTAAATGATGTCCATATAAATCACTCCAGATACCCCCGGCTAAAACACCGGATGGTGACACACTAGGGTGGAAACTTTTGGACGCTGTTTCCACCCCTAATCTGGTAAGTATTGCACGCTGTTTGACA
>NZ_JASJXN010000130.1:0-641 GCF_035018705.1 Undibacterium sp. RTI2.2
TGTTGACGCGCATCCAAAATTGACCAGGTAAACGCAGTTTTACGCAACGAATATTGACCAGGGAAATTAACCTATCCTTACTGTTTTTCTGTAAGGAAATTCAAGGTGATTACCATGGGAATGTATGCCAAAGTCCGTCGGTTATTCTATCGAGAACGACTATCTATCAGTGAAATCGCGCGGCAGACGAGTTTGTCGCGCAACACCATCAAGAAATGGCTCAAGGAAAGCGAAAGTAGTGAGCCGAAGTACCATCGTCCTAAAGCGGTGAGTAAGATCACACCGTTTGAGTCAACAATTCAATTAGCGCTACAGACTGATAGCCACCGTCCTAAACGGGATCGACGTACCGCTCTGATGCTATTTAGAGAAATCCAGCAGGAAGGTTTTACCGGCAGTTATTCCGGTGTCAGGCGCTATATCAATAGTTGGCGCGATCAGGCCGCCAAAGTATCCGGCAAATCAGCCTTCGTCCCGCTCAAATTCCAACTAGGTGAAGCGTTTCAGTTCGATTGGAGTGAAGAGCTTCTAGTCATTGGCGGCATTCATCGCAAGCTGCTTGTTGCGCATACCAAGCTTTGCGCTAGTCGAGCTTTTTGGTTAGTCGCCTATCCCACACAAAGTCATGAAATGCTATTCGA
>NZ_JASJXN010000131.1:0-608 GCF_035018705.1 Undibacterium sp. RTI2.2
CTTGTATGCTCAGCAACTAAGCGCCTGGTCAATATTCAATGCGCGCAGCTGGTCAATATTGAGTGCGCGCCAACACCTGGGCTTGCATTCAGATTAAAACCATTAAGTTGCTCTTTGTTAGCTAATTCGTTAAATTCCGCAGTAAGGGTGTCCGACGCATTAAAAGCGGATATGAGCAAACGATAAGCCTTTGAATTTACGCCTACGCCAGGAGAGTTTACAAAAGATGCAATTATTGCTTTTAATTTATCGTTAAGTGGAGTCATTTTGTACTTTATAAAAATTTATTTAGAAAATAGATCCATGCTATACAAGCAAGCATAATCTTTTCCCTCAGCAGAGATAAGCGTTAAAGTTTCATTCGTGGATTTCTTATATCTAGTTTCAAATATATTATTCCGCTCTGGATGTCCTTTTGAATGAAACTTCCAACCAGCTTTTTCAAGATCTGTCCTAATTTGATTGACATCAATACACAGACTATCTGGAGGAGCTTGTAAGTATCCAAAGGGTGAATACTTCCAAGAAAAATTAAAATATTTAGTTATCGACTTTTCTACATCCATTGATAGAGCAAAATACCAATCACGGCCATCAAGGGCCTCAAT
>NZ_JASJXN010000132.1:0-607 GCF_035018705.1 Undibacterium sp. RTI2.2
TGACACACTAGGGTGGAAACTTTTGGACGCTGTTTCCACCCCTAATCTGGTAAGTATTGCACGCTGTTTGACAGCTGTTAGGGTCTTGTAAAGCCTTGCAGCAATTCGCTATTCCTGTGCCGGGAAACGACCCTTGGCCCACGTCAGAGTTGTACAACATGAAGGATTTGCAGCAATGGTGCCAGCTTTACGTGGACATGCTGCTCGAGGAGGTACTGCCACTATTGGATGTCTGCAGAGTAGCGTCTGGGTTGCTTGACTGCGATGATCACATCGACCGCTATCAGGTAAGGCTATGGCCGAGCCTAGCCACGCTGGCCTTGGCAAAATTTGTTGGTGCACCCGATTGGATCGGCCGGGTACAGCGGTATCGGGTTCGTCTTGCACAGTTTATGCGGCATCCGACTCCATGGAGCGAGCCGAAGATCGCTGCCTTGGCCGCGCTGCCTGATGTAACCTGATCATCCCCTATATGGCGCTGGTTACTGAATGACCATACTCCTTCCAAAACAAGCCGATTAATCTTGGTCTGCGATGATCGGACTTAAGATTTCTGAGTCAATTTATTTGGTAGAGGTCATTCAAAAAAAGACGCAAAGTAATCTTT
>NZ_JASJXN010000133.1:0-592 GCF_035018705.1 Undibacterium sp. RTI2.2
AAAATCGTTCTGAACAAGCCGATAAAGTGGAAAAATTTGGACGCTGACAGGTGGTAAATATTGAACGCTGTTTGACACCAAAACTCAAAATAATTGTCAATCTACAGTTACTTCCCCTCATATTTACCATAACTATAGTCAATCAAAGCAAGTTACTTCCACGTGACCAGTATCACTCCACCGTCACAGATTTCGCCAAATTCCGAGGCTTATCGACATCCGTCCCCCGCGCCAACGCCGTGTGATACGCCAGCAATTGCAGCGGCACGGTGTGCAAGATCGGTGACAACATGCCGTAATGTTCTGGCAAGCGGATGACGTGTACGCCTTCGCTTGAGGCAATGCGGGAGTCTGCGTCGGCAAAGACGTACAGCTCGCCGCCACGGGCGCGGACTTCTTGCATGTTGGATTTTAATTTTTCTAGCAACGCGTCTTTTGGTGCGACTGTGACGACCGGCATGTCTTTGGTCACTAAGGCTAATGGGCCGTGTTTGAGTTCGCCGGCGGGGTAGGCTTCTGCATGGATGTAGGAAATTTCTTTCAGCTTTAATGCGCCTTCCAAAGCGATTGGGTAGTGCATGCCGCGGCCTAA
>NZ_JASJXN010000134.1:0-572 GCF_035018705.1 Undibacterium sp. RTI2.2
TCCAAGGTAATTTCTACAATCGCCGTCAAACCTGCACCAACTTTTTCGGGCGCTAAAATCGCTACTTGCTTAGCAATCACACCCTCATCCAATAAACGCTTAACCCGCCGCAAACAAGTCGGTGGCGACGCATGTACTAGCTCCGCCAAGGCCTGATTGCTGACCGACGCGTCTCGCTGTAGCTGCTGCAAAATACGTTTATCCAGTTCGTCCAGAGTCGTCATACTTTTCACCAATGGAATTTAAATAAATAAATTTTATTTAAATGAAATTTAATTTCACTCAATAATCGTAATTGAATTTTAGTTCAAATTTAATTCAATATTGAAAGATAATTTCATTTGATCTGATTTACGATGACACAATCCTTTGAAATTAGTAATTTTGCAATTTTATGTTTAATTGCGTTTTTGGGCTGAAGATTCTTACTAGCCTTACTAGCCTTATTAGCGTCGAATTTACTGGCCTTATTTGCTCACTTTATTTTTTTATCGCTTTCTCAAATTTTTATTAAGAGGTTCTTATGTGCGGCATCGTCGGCGCTGTAGCGCAACGCAATATCACTCCCGTCC
>NZ_JASJXN010000135.1:0-564 GCF_035018705.1 Undibacterium sp. RTI2.2
AAGCAATGAGGCTGACGCCTCCCGCGCTGATATCACCGCCCTGAAGGACCGTGTTTTACGCGCTATCTGGATAAATTGAACGTGTGTTCGAGGTAGTTCAAGCCGACCATCAAACGGATGGCAACGCCCGGACGCCCTTTGCCTTCGGCGTAGAGTGGCCCGAACTCGGTGACAAACGCTTGCCAGTTAATTTGGTGGGAGAGTTTTACCAGAGCATGGCGATGATCCACCATGTTGTTCAATTCGAGCCGGAACAGCTCATGTTCGCGTTTGAAGTCAGTCTCTTTGGGAGTCATCAATTCACCAGATTTCGCAGAGTGATTTGCCATTCCTAGTGAATTTATAGGTTCTTATTCGTCTTGTAAACCGCTTCCTGCTTGGTGTTGCGGTTTATTTCAGGGACGACTGTCTTAACGACGATGTTTTTTTCGATGCAGAAGTTGATGTTGATTGGTGGTTTGGTGACTGTCTGAAAATTTTTTCCGAAACAAAATCAATACCAGAGTATGAAGTCCTACAACCTAATGAGTCCGCATTGGTCAACGCGTCCATACTATCGAAGGC
>NZ_JASJXN010000136.1:0-545 GCF_035018705.1 Undibacterium sp. RTI2.2
AATTTTCGTGATGCAATGCCGGGTGCTTATTTGGCTGGTTATGAAATGCCAGCAGATGCGATGCTCACGCATCCTTGGCTTGATTCATTAGAGCTCGCTGTTCGTCGAGGGCAAGCGGTCTATCGTGGTTTGCTGGATTTAAAAAAACGGGGTTTCATCCCTGACGTGGTATTGGTCCATCCTGGGTGGGGCGAGGCTTTATTTGTGAAGGATGTGTTTCCTGCTTGTCGACTGGTGAGTTTTTGCGAGTTTTATTATCAGGCGGAAGGACAAGATATAGGATTTGATCCAGCCTTGCCTACGTCTGAGGACGATAAGCTTAAGCTCAGGCTACGCAATATGGTGCAACTGCAATCCTTGTCATGTATGGATGTAGGGATCAGTCCAACACAGTGGCAACGTCAAAGTTACCCTTCAATTGTTCAGGATCGTATTGAGGTTATTCATGATGGGATTGATACAGATACCGTCAAGCCAGATCCTGCTGCTCGGTTCCAATTACCTGATGGTCGTTGGCTAACTTCTAACGATGAGGTCATTACTTT
>NZ_JASJXN010000137.1:0-533 GCF_035018705.1 Undibacterium sp. RTI2.2
GTGAAGGCTTTGGTCGATGCGACGCCGACTTCTACACCGGCGCGAGTGATATAGGCCAGAGCGCATTCGCGCACCATGGCGCTGGTGCTGACATTGCAGATTGTCAGCGTGTGTTCCATCCCCAGACTACGCGCATGTTTGAGTGCTGCCAAGGTGTCGGCGGTCTCTCCGCTTTGTGAAATAGTGACGACCAAGCTATTAGGGTTGGGTACGCTATCGCGGTAGCGATATTCGCTGGCGATTTCTACATTGACTGGGACTTTGGCGATGGATTCTATCCAGTATTTTGCGGTCAAGCCTGCATAGTAGCTGGTGCCGCAGGCGAGGATTAAGACGTTATCGATTTGTTTAAAAACCTTATACGCCTTGTCGCCAAACAGCTCTGGCATGATGGCTGTGACGCCTTCTAAGGTGTCGCCCAATGCGCGTGGTTGCTCGAAAATTTCTTTCTGCATGTAATGACGATACGGACCTAATTCTGCCTGACCGGTATGCGCATGCACGGTACGGACCTCGCGTTGTACTTGCTTGCC
>NZ_JASJXN010000138.1:0-529 GCF_035018705.1 Undibacterium sp. RTI2.2
TGACTCCATTTAAGCTAACTGCGACTACAATGAGTTAATCTTCAAAAAAGTAGGAAATCAGTAGCTCTAATATTCGAGTGCATAACCGATATAGCAACCGAAACGTAGCAATGTTCAGATTGCAGATTAAAGAAAAAAAATAATTGAAACAGTTCGGTAGAACACATATCAAACCAGTACTTATAAAAATACGGTAATAGCGTTGATGGTACCCAAGGTCTTGAAATACGCTTATGTCACTGAAATTATTCCACGCGGGAAATTGGGTCAAAGCCGAAAACAAAATTAGGTAGAAGCAACTCGGTCGATTTCGTCGCATTAAGGAAGCCCCGGTAGGCTTGACTGATGCACACCGATCAAAAGCCGAATAACAAAACGCTGCACCGTGTTTTCAAGCGGCTACCTATACTCGCCGCGAATTACTGCCGTCGTAAGCGCCAGTCTGGCAACAGCCGGCACATGGACAAAAGCTGCATCAACGATATCGTCGAACAAGACCATCGGACCATAAAACGCCTCACGCGACCGA
>NZ_JASJXN010000139.1:0-472 GCF_035018705.1 Undibacterium sp. RTI2.2
TGGTACGTCCTGCGCATTCGCAATCCGATCGAAGCGCTCGCCTGTGTCGCCGGAGGACGCAGCGCCAACCCAGCGTTCGCCGCGTTGCTCGAGAAAGCAGGCAATGCAACCCCCGTCGTGTCCTTTACCGTTACTTACGCCGTTGCCAATGTGTTTCTAACCCTTTGGGGTCCAGTCATCGTTGGCATCATCACCAGAAATGCCGCCCCCTAAACTGCGATCGAGTCCTATCATGCCGCAACAAGATTTTCAGCAATTTGCCAACCTCAGCCCGTTTGAACTCAAGGATCAGCTCATCGCCATTGCTTCCTCGGATGCACAGCGTATGATGCTCAATGCAGGTCGCGGCAATCCGAATTTTCTGGCGACACTGCCGCGCTGGGCGTTTCTGAGCCTGGGCGATTTTTCTATGCGCGAAGCCGAGCGGTCATATTCGTATCTTGACAGCGGCTTTGGTGGACTGCCGGAGCGC
>NZ_JASJXN010000140.1:0-454 GCF_035018705.1 Undibacterium sp. RTI2.2
ACAAGAAAACCAATCGCAACAGTGGCCACACCCATGCTCGACTTTACTGGTTTGGGTATTTTGCAAGAAGCTCAATATACTTAACATTTTTTTCTGCTAGTGCGTAGCCAATTGGCCGATCAAGCAATACCAGCAGCAATCCCATATGCAATAGCAAGATCGGAATTAGAACTAAACAGCGCTGTTGGTTGTCTATATTGGGTAGCAGCATAGCGAGACCTTGAAGAGGGTAAGCCTATGATGCGGATTTGCTTAAAAAGTTTCTAAATAAATATTTGCCTACTAATGAGACTCTTTAGAGTTTTTACACGGTAGCTGAACTCTAGTCTAAAAGGAAGTATCTATAACATAACGGAAAAAGCTCGGCGGATTCAAGTACGAAGAGCAACGTTGAATAAAAAGTCAAAGGGTCAGATGCGATAGCATTCATGCCTTTTGACCAGCCAGTCGAAAG
>NZ_JASJXN010000141.1:0-439 GCF_035018705.1 Undibacterium sp. RTI2.2
GAGCTTCTTGCAAAATACCCAAACCAGTAAAGTCGAGCATGGGTGTGGCCACTGTTGCGATTGGTTTTCTTGTTTGAAGCGGCACATGTGACATGAATTTGTGCCGGATTATCGTTTTATGGCGTGTCAATCCCTATGTGACCATCACTGCCCCTATGAACGTTGGGAAACGTTGTTTTTTTCGACTCTTTAAAAGCAAAGCTGTTACGTAAATAAACGCATCAACTGATCTGCGGTCAATACCAATAAACCAAACATCAAATGCGACATCACTTTTTCGCTACCACGCACCCGTACTGTCGTGCCACCAAATTCGTCTTTCAGCCTGCCATTGGTACGTTCAGCTTGCGTGCGTTCTTTATAACGCTGTTGTTCATGCGGGGCGAACGGTTTCTTCTCCCCGCCGCGTGCGTTGTGATCAATTAATGGCACGTGGCCA
>NZ_JASJXN010000142.1:0-431 GCF_035018705.1 Undibacterium sp. RTI2.2
CAAAAACTTACATATGAAAAGAAAGTGATTTGATACATTCACTGGATTTTGTAAATTTAGTAAGGTTTAGTTACATCATTAAAAGAAGCTTATGTTAACTTATAAATAATTTATAGAGATAAAACGGCGGAGATTCGTGTACATGAAGTTAAAAAACGTCTTTGAGATGATGCTACCTATTCTCCTATGTGCTCTGCCAATCGCGGCGAAGTCGCAAGGAGATTTGAGCGCTGGTAAATCAACGCAAACGAAAGAAGAGTCAATGGATACAAAATTTCATGCGCCATACCCATTTACTGCCCAAGAACTATGGGCAAATTTGCTGACAATTGCAGCGAAATTCCCTGAGAGTGCATCTAGAGAAAACGTTGAAAAAATGTGGGGAATAAAAATGGTTCAGGCTATCGGGACAATAAATTCTCGCACTGAGT
>NZ_JASJXN010000143.1:0-419 GCF_035018705.1 Undibacterium sp. RTI2.2
CGATCTTGCCAATGCCCGACAAAGGCAGTCCCCGATTCAGACTCGGGTGCCTGACATCCGGTGAGGCAATTGAAAAAAACACCAAGAACCAATACTATTTTTAAGAAAAATTTCATAATCCACTTTCAGAAGAATAAAAACGCGATCTGGTAGTGCAGAGTGATCGCAGGTCGATGGGAATGACCGAGACTGCACATCACATTGAGGTCATTGATTTCAAAGATCGCCCGTTGAAACCGATCGCTCAATAAGCTCAGAGTCCCATACAAAAGCGTCTTGTCAAATTGCAGAAAATTGAACAACTGTGGGAGAATTGGGTGCTCACATGAAGAGTGAATATCTCATTGAAAAAGCAGATATCAGCAGATGAACTGAGAAAGAAATCAATAAGAAGGACTGTAGGAGAGCGCAGTACCCCG
>NZ_JASJXN010000144.1:0-415 GCF_035018705.1 Undibacterium sp. RTI2.2
GCCATTGGCACGTAGCCGATGAACTTGTTTCCTGCTTCGTGATTTTCTTTTTGCAATGCTAAAGCCTTGTTATAGACAAACCGGCACGACCCAGCGAAGCGGCGCATATCGCGCTGCTGCTCGCCGTCTGGCATGAGTTCGTATTTATAGGCTTGAAGTCTTTGCATAGTTCGGTCATACTCTGGTCTATGAGCGAAGACAACAACGATATTAGGACTGGAAGACACTGCGTTTTTATGATGCACGTACATCTGGTCTTTGTTACAAAATACCGGCGCGGGGTATTCACAAAAGAGATTCTTGACGATCTGCGACCAATATTCTCCAGTGTCTGCAATGACTTTGAATCGGAGCTTGTTGAGTTCGACGGCGAGGACGACCACGTTCACCTACTGGTGAACTATCCGCCTAAAGT
>NZ_JASJXN010000145.1:0-412 GCF_035018705.1 Undibacterium sp. RTI2.2
GTAGATGCCGCCAATGAGACCTTAGAAAAAACTAAAGAAGCAGCGCGTAATGAGCTGGTACTGTTAATCGAATCTGCTCAGGCATCGAAGGAGATGAATGCACGTTTCCAAGGCGAGTTATTGAGCGCTGCCCGCAGTTCTGCCGAGGCGGCAGAATTCGCCTTTAAAAATGGTGCGCTTGGTGTGATGGATGTGCTTGATGCAAGGCGAACTTATCGCGCCATTGAGATGGATGCGATTAATGCCCAAGCCGATTTTGCCAAGGTGCAGGCTGCCCTGCGTATCAGCATAGAGGAAGAAGAAAAGAAATGAAGCGCAATAAAATAATGAATTTAGGTTTTGGTATTGTAGTAACCGTCATCGTAGTTTGTGCCACCAGCTATATCATTACCTCCGTTGAAGCAACAGAGAA
>NZ_JASJXN010000146.1:0-412 GCF_035018705.1 Undibacterium sp. RTI2.2
GTAGATGCCGCCAATGAGACCTTAGAAAAAACTAAAGAAGCAGCGCGTAATGAGCTGGTACTGTTAATCGAATCTGCCCAGGCATCGAAAGAAATGACCGCACGTTTTCAGGGTGAATTATTGAGCGCTGCCCGCAATTCTGCTGAGGCGGCGGAATTCGCCTTTAAAAATGGTGCACTTGGTGTAATGGATGTGCTTGATGCAAGACGAACTTATCGCGCCATTGAGATGGACGCGATTAATGCCCAAGCTGACTTCGCCAAAGTACAAGCTACCCTACGTATCAGCATAGAGGAAGAAGAAAAGAAATGAAGCGCAATAAAATAATTAATTTGGGTTTTGGTATTGTAGTAACCGTCATCGTAGTTTGTGCCACCAGCTATATCATTACCTCCGTTGAAGCAACAGAGAA
>NZ_JASJXN010000147.1:0-399 GCF_035018705.1 Undibacterium sp. RTI2.2
ACTAAACCTTACTAAATTTACAAAATCCAGTGAATGTATCAAATCACTTTCTTTTCATATGTAAGTTTTTGTAAGGTGTCTTTATTTGGGCTTGGGCACTATTTTTATTGCAACTTAGTTCTTTATTGTTATGATTTTTATGATCTAAATAGGTTGGTGGACTGATAATAGAAGTTATTCCATTTACCTCGGTTACCCCACTATGCGTTTGCTACTAATCCACCAAAACTTACCCGGACAGTTCCGGCATCTTCTTTCCCACTACGCACAACATCATCCCGGTCAAGTCATTGGTCTGGGTGAGATGACACAAGTGCGTGACAATTTTCGTGATGCAATGCCGGGTGCTTATTTGGCTGGTTATGAAATGCCAGCAGATGCGATGCTCACGCATCCTTG
>NZ_JASJXN010000148.1:0-397 GCF_035018705.1 Undibacterium sp. RTI2.2
TCGGATGCCTCGGTAGAGGCGATTTATCGGTCTGGACAACCGTTGGCGATCGCGGACACCACCGTCGTGCTGGCCGGCGACATGGTGGCGGTTACTGGACTGATTGCCGTCATGGAAGCCGCAGCCGATTACTTCGGCAAGGAAATCAGCGCACCGGCGGACATGTTACTGGTACAGGAGAGTCGTGAAATCATTTTAACCAATCGCGCGCTGAGCGGGCGTGAAGTCGGCGAAATTCACGACCACGTAACGGTGGATACGCGTCACGGCGTATTTTTGACAAGGGTCTTGCGCATGGGCCTAGCGCTTCCGCTGCTTAGCAAGATCATCCTGAAAAGCGGTGATGAATTACACTTCACCGGCAGCCCCGTGGATCTGGACCGAGTGCAAACAAAAA
>NZ_JASJXN010000149.1:0-394 GCF_035018705.1 Undibacterium sp. RTI2.2
CAAGACAAGGAAGGCTTCGCCTTCCGCGCTTACATCCCCGCCCTGAACGACGGGGTTTTACGCGCAAATCGGATAAATTGAAGAGTCTGTACTTCGTCAGGTTTTAAAACGTTTACATTATCCACTCGATATGATGTTGTTATGTGTGCGTTGGTACGCGGCCTATGTGCTGAGCGGTATTGTCAACTTACGGAGGCTGGCAAAATATTGTAAGGTGGCGAGATGAAAAAATCTCGACTCTATCGCGGGTTCCGCTACCCAGCAGAAATCATCAGCCATGTCGGGTGGCTCTACTTCCGGTTCGCGCTGAGTTTTCGCGACATAGAAGAACTAATGGCCAGCCGTGGCATCATAGTCACGTATGAGACGATCCGCCAATGGACGTTGAAGTTTG
>NZ_JASJXN010000150.1:0-389 GCF_035018705.1 Undibacterium sp. RTI2.2
TGCGGCTATTGGATCGACGAAAATTACCTGGACGCTGAATTTCAATTGAAGTGGAAAATTCTCTGCGCTGTTTAACACCCATTAGTCGATGGCTTAGCTTCGGCAAATCGGATCACTGCTCTTGCTCCATGAATCAATAGTGTGCGTAAATAAGTGTCGCCCCGTTTGCTGATGCCTAGAAGCACTGATTTGCCACCACTGGAGTGCTGTCGCGGAACAAGCCCTAGCCATGCAGCTAGCTGACGCCCGTTATCGAAGTTCTTAGCATCGCCAATTGATGCCACCAATGCCGTGGCAGTGATGGGACCTATTCCTGGGATTTCAGCAAGCTTTCTACTCGTCTCTGAAGAGCGGTGCCATTGCTGAATTTTTTCATCCATCTCATCGAC
>NZ_JASJXN010000151.1:0-382 GCF_035018705.1 Undibacterium sp. RTI2.2
GCCGCTCCTTTCTCATCTATTTTGCGCTTCTCGCAATAAAATTACTCTCCGGTGTTTCGTTTTGCAAGAACCTCAATTCTCTTAGGCGTTTTTAAATTATGCGCAGACATTATCAGAGAGGTCCGCGACTAATTTCGTTATCGTTGAACGAGGATGAAGGTACAAAAAGATTTGATGATTTACAGATCAGTCGGCCACAGTTAGCGCAAGCCGGTTTGTTTATGCTTCAAAGCTCGGTGCGTCAACCCTAATATTGCGCACTATCGCCGATGCAGGAAGTGATCGAAGAGAAAGTCGACCTGCGATGTTGACGCGCATCCAAAATTGACCAGGTAAACGCAGTTTTACGCAACGAATATTGACCAGGGAAATTAACCTATCC
>NZ_JASJXN010000152.1:0-370 GCF_035018705.1 Undibacterium sp. RTI2.2
CCTCCATGGCTTTGTCGAAAAACCGTCTGGCTGCTGCCTTGTCCCGCTTGGGGGTCAAGAGAAAATCAATCGTCTTGCCTTCCTTGTCCACTGCACGATAGAGGTATTTCCAGGCGCCTTTGACCTTGATATAAGTCTCGTCCATCCGCCAGCTTCCACCGACCGGGTGCTTGTGCTTTCTGAATATCTTTTCCAGTAACGGCAGAAGTCGAATCGCCCAGCGGCTGACCGCTGAATGATCAACGAATACACCACGCTCCGCCATCATTTCTTCGACATGGCGAAGACTCAGCGGGTAGGCTGCGTACCAGCGCACGCAGGTCAGCATTACTTCAAGCGGATAATGCATTCGTTTGAGTACCTTGCGTAG
>NZ_JASJXN010000153.1:0-365 GCF_035018705.1 Undibacterium sp. RTI2.2
ACAAACTTGTATGCTCAGCAACTAAGCGCCTGGTCAATATTCAATGCGCGCAGCTGGTCAATATTGAGTGCGCGCCATTCCCGTACATTGCCAACTTGATTCTCGACCTGACCTTTCTCCCAACCAGAAGCAGGAGTGCAGGCCACTGGTTCAAACAGATAATGATTGGCCAGCGTTAAAAAGCGCCGGTTAAATTGACGTTCTTTACCGACAAAGACGGTGTCGACGACGGTCTTGAGATTATCGTAAATCAGACGGGCAGGCACACCGCCAAAGAAGGTAAATGCACGGATGTGCGCATCAAAGACCATTTCCTGCGTTTCTCTGGGATAGGCGGCCACAAACATTTGGCGGCTATAGGCTAA
>NZ_JASJXN010000154.1:0-345 GCF_035018705.1 Undibacterium sp. RTI2.2
TGATCGGCATTCTGATTGGCATGGTGCAGTTCCACATCATGGGTATCCCGATCTCGATCGGGAGTGGCGGTGGATGTTTACTCTCCGGCCTGATGTTCGGCTGGCTTCGCAGTGTCCATCCGGCTGTGTCGGCAATGCCCCTGGGCGCGTCCAACTTCTTGCGCGATTTTGGTCTCGCAGTCTTTGTTGGCATCGTCGGAATCTCGGCAGGACCGCAGGCATTGGTCGCAATCCGGCAGCATGGCTTCACACTACTGTTGCTCGGCGTTGGTGTGACGCTGATACCCCAAGTCGTTACTTTCTTTTTTTCGTGGTACGTCCTGCGCATTCGCAATCCGATCGAAG
>NZ_JASJXN010000155.1:0-323 GCF_035018705.1 Undibacterium sp. RTI2.2
ATGGTGCGCGAATGCGCTCTGGCCTATATCACTCGCGCCGGTGTAGAAGTCGGCGTCGCATCGACCAAAGCCTTCACAACACAATTGGCAGCGCTATTCTTGTTGGCACTGACACTGGCGCAAAGCAAAGACAGGCTCAGCGATGAGCAAGAAGCCGAACACATCAAAGCCCTGCGCCACTTACCTGTAGCGATCACTGCGGTGCTGGCATTGGAGCCACAGATCATCGCCTGGTCAGAAGAGTTCGCCCGCAAAGAAAACGCCTTATTCTTAGGCCGCGGCATGCACTACCCAATCGCTTTGGAAGGCGCATTAAAGCTGAA
>NZ_JASJXN010000156.1:0-320 GCF_035018705.1 Undibacterium sp. RTI2.2
GCTGTGTTAAATCGCATGCTCGCTGCTGGACGCCCAAACTCCGTCCGTAGTCAGAAAGTTCCTGCATTAATGATCGGAGTTGGGGTACTTTTTACTTCAACTTTTAAGTGCACCAACGCCTATTATTGAGGTACTTGATCTGACATACCACCATAGGTATTTCCATGGAAGCGTTGATCTCGTCAATCGCCGCTTTGTTGGCGCCGCTCTTGTCCATCGTGACTTTTGCAGGTGTGCCGTTCGCCTCCATGGCTTTGTCGAAAAACCGTCTGGCTGCTGCCTTGTCCCGCTTGGGGGTCAAGAGAAAATCAATCGTCTTG
>NZ_JASJXN010000157.1:0-307 GCF_035018705.1 Undibacterium sp. RTI2.2
AAATCGTTCTGAACAAGCCGATAAAATGGAAAAATTTGGACGCTGACAGGTGGTAAATATTGAACGCTGTTTGACACCATTGATACTAGAAATGGGTTCACAAATCGGGACGAATCAAGTTAGTTATCGACATCTCAAACTATTTTCACCATGGCGTGGCGTTGGTGCACTTCAAACTCGAAAAGCGGTGATGTTACGATGCGGCCTCAATTTTACTGATCGCCCCGATGCGGGGTCGATTTGTTTTAGGTGCAATAAGTGACGGTAGGAGATCGAGCACTGGCGTGGGGGTAGTTCTGTAAGTCAA
>NZ_JASJXN010000158.1:0-292 GCF_035018705.1 Undibacterium sp. RTI2.2
TCGGGCCATGAGCCGATAAAAAGCGCTGAGCATGGCCCGATGACTTGAAGCGCCGCATCTGTCGTTCTCGTTGCCGCATCGGTTGGTGCGAGAGTTCTGCACGGTTATTGAGGCCTTTGTGTTGGCGACGCTCCACACGCGGCATGATTTGCGTCTTCGCCGCGACATAACTCTTGAGCTTGTCGGTGATTAGCACTCGTGGTGCGTAACGTAAGCCCTTGAGCAGCTTGCGGAAAAAACGTTTTGCGGCTGTCGGTTGCGCCGACTCTGCATCAGAATATCGAGCACATGT
>NZ_JASJXN010000159.1:0-292 GCF_035018705.1 Undibacterium sp. RTI2.2
TCTACAATCCAGACTTTTTGTAGTTGCAGATCAACGACGTCGCCTTCTTCCAGATAAATAATCTGGTCGGTTGTACCTGCCAATGCCATTGCATCGGAGGCTAGAAAGTTTTCTCCTTGGCCTACCCCGACGATTAATGGGGAACCTTGGCGCGCACCGACTACGCGGTGGGGTTCGTCGCGGCAAAATACGGCAATCGCAAATGCGCCAGTCAAACGTTTGACGGCGATTTGTACAGTTTCAAATAAGTCGCCGCTGTACAGATGATCGACCAAGTGGGCTATGACTTCGG
>NZ_JASJXN010000160.1:0-259 GCF_035018705.1 Undibacterium sp. RTI2.2
GCAACTTCTTTGCCAAACGTGCCGACTTCCCGCGCTTTAAAAAGAAAGGCAGTGGCGACAGCTTCCGCTATCCCGACTCGAAACAGATCAAGCTCGACCAGGGTAACGACCGCATCTTTCTACCAAAGCTCGGCTGGCTGCGTTACCGCAACAGCTGCGACGTGCTGGGCGAGGTGCGTAATGTCACGATAAGCCAATCAGGTGGCAAATGGTTCGCCTCGATCCAGACGCAGCGCGAAGTCGAACAGCCATTGCCCAC
>NZ_JASJXN010000161.1:0-255 GCF_035018705.1 Undibacterium sp. RTI2.2
AGAGGCTCTTGCCACGCATTACTCATGACATGCATGAGCCGAAGCATCCACTCAATTCAAATTCTGCTACCGGCATTAAAACTACCGAAACTCATCCAATTAATGGTGGGCAAGGCTAATCGGTTATGCCCCGCGCCGCACTTCACGGAGCAAATTCACACTTTTTAACTTTGGAATGACTACTGCCATGGCACTTATTCAGTTGGTTTACACTAGTTCTTTGGTCAACAATGCGCCAGAGGTGATGGCCGACAT
>NZ_JASJXN010000162.1:0-240 GCF_035018705.1 Undibacterium sp. RTI2.2
GATGATCGGACTTAAGATTTCTGAGTCAATTTATTTGGTAGAGGTCATTCAAAAAAAGACGCAAAGTAATCTTTCTTACAATGCGTCTTTGTAGCATTTCATGGATGCTAGGGCCTCACGGCCAAGTAGTTGATTTGTCCATTTATATAGCGTCGTCCTGTCCACGTCCAGCTTTTGTGCAACTACTTGCGCGCTTTCTTGTCGTGTGCAAAGTTCAATGACCGCTGCCTGCTTGAACTC
>NZ_JASJXN010000163.1:0-233 GCF_035018705.1 Undibacterium sp. RTI2.2
CACCATATTCCAAAAACGCATGCGCTCGATGCCGTGTGTGTAGGCACAGTGCGCGCAGTCGTTGATTGGAATCGTCCAACATTGACGATCAAGTGTTCTGGTCGCGGAAGCTATCAGCGCACACGCTTAGACCAGTATGGCTTTCCGAATGGGTTTCTCATGCGTCAAAAGCAGGTACGTGGTTTCCAGACAGGCGACATGGTTAAAGCCATCGTTATTAAAGGCAAGAAAAC
>NZ_JASJXN010000164.1:0-231 GCF_035018705.1 Undibacterium sp. RTI2.2
CGACTCTGCATCAGAATATCGAGCACATGTCCGTTCTGATCGACCGCACGCCATAGGTAATGGTGCTTGCCCTTGATCGTTAGCACCACCTCGTCGAGATGCCATTTGTCTTCGCGTTGCGGTTGACGCCGGCGAAGCTCATTGGCATAGCCTGGGCCAAACTTCAACGTCCATTGGCGGATCGTCTCATACGTGACTATGATGCCACGGCTGGCCATTAGTTCTTCTATG
>NZ_JASJXN010000165.1:0-230 GCF_035018705.1 Undibacterium sp. RTI2.2
TCAGCACTAAGCTACCGTAACGGTCAACTCTGGATGTCCGGTATCGATACGCCTTTGTGCTTGTGGGATAGCTACGGGTTGGCCAAGTACCATCTCGGAGTCGGATCCATTTCAGAAGACGCACGAGGTCGCTGGTACATCAATATCACCGTCAAAGTAGCCAGGCAGGCCCCTGTCGAAGGTAAGGCTGACGTGGGCATCGATCTGGGATTAAAAGACTTTGCCGGTTT
>NZ_JASJXN010000166.1:0-229 GCF_035018705.1 Undibacterium sp. RTI2.2
ACGTTAGTGAACTACAGGCATTTCGATCAAATCAACAGGATGCTGCCATTGAGACGGTAGGCACCAGCAATAGCAGGCCTTAAGAAAAAAATCATCGGCGTTAATTTTTGTATAAAAAATGTGTTCAATTTCACATAAACCGAAATAATGCAACCAGCGCTAGACAAAATGTCCATCTTGGAAATCGAAATGCCTTATCTCACGTTCGCTAAGTGCTTTGGACCAAATT
>NZ_JASJXN010000167.1:0-216 GCF_035018705.1 Undibacterium sp. RTI2.2
CACTGCGCCGACCATCTTGCAGCTGGGTTACCCGACAAAGAATGCTCTCAAGAGCTGGCATCGGGAATTCGAAGAATTTTGTGATTTGCCGGAAAGCTATGCGCGCAAGAAACCGACGTATTCTGAGCAGCAGAAGAATGAGGTTGTTGAACATTACTTTAATCACGGTCGCTGCATTGCTGCCACGGTCAAGGCATTGGGTTATCCCGGGCGAAA
>NZ_JASJXN010000168.1:0-215 GCF_035018705.1 Undibacterium sp. RTI2.2
TGGCTCCCCGACCTGGACTCGAACCAGGGACCTGCGGATTAACAGTCCGTCGCTCTACCAACTGAGCTATCAGGGAATAGAAGAAATGATGATCTTCGTTAAACTTTTTACTGCACTTGCAACATGCTAGGAATTCTGTGGCTCCCCGACCTGGACTCGAACCAGGGACCTGCGGATTAACAGTCCGTCGCTCTACCAACTGAGCTATCAGGGAA
>NZ_JASJXN010000169.1:0-210 GCF_035018705.1 Undibacterium sp. RTI2.2
GGGCATCGGGGCGATCAGTAAAATTGAGGCCGCATCGTAACATCACCGCTTTTCGAGTTTGAAGTGCACCAACGCCGATCATCGGTCCTCGACTGCGTGCGCGCAGATTCGAAGCGCAAAAAACCGAGGCCGCCGTCGGTGTTGCTGTGTTAAATCGCATGCTCGCTGCTGGACGCCCAAACTCCGTCCGTAGTCAGAAAGTTCCTGCAT
>NZ_JASJXN010000170.1:0-206 GCF_035018705.1 Undibacterium sp. RTI2.2
TCGCATTCACCCCGCCCAATGCTCAGGAGTGCAATGTTTGCGCTTGAGCAAATTGCGCCAGAATTATTTGAGCGTGTACGTTCAACAACATTCCGCTCATGGCAATCACCGGCAATTGTCCCCGATCTAGTTCCGCGCTGGATGGTACATATCGGCATCGCTCAACAAATAGTACTGGACCCCTTGCATATTAATACAGGCGACAA
>NZ_JASJXN010000171.1:0-206 GCF_035018705.1 Undibacterium sp. RTI2.2
GTCGATGAGATGGATGAAAAAATTCAGCAATGGCACCGCTCTTCAGAGACGAGTAGAAAGCTTGCTGAAATCCCAGGTGTTAAACAGCACAGAGAATTTTCCACTTCAATTGAAATTCTGCGTCCAGGAAATTTTCGTCGATCCAATAGCCGCAAGGGCTTCTGTGAATCTCTCTGGAAACGCCCCGCGCTGACAACTGGAAAATT
>NZ_JASJXN010000172.1:0-203 GCF_035018705.1 Undibacterium sp. RTI2.2
TTGCTTCGAGTCGTCCAAACTTTAAAAAAATTGTTACCTGAGCCGTCGAAGTTTGAGCGGTCGTTCCGTGATTCGATGACTTCATCATTCGTTTGTTTCACGGAACCTAAAGCGGTAGCATCACATTAGTCTTAAATTTGGTCCAAAGCACTTAGCGAACGTGAGATAAGGCATTTCGATTTCCAAGATGGACATTTTGTCTA